>JAQUNY010000311.1 GCA_028717405.1 Eubacteriales bacterium | reverse complement strand
ATGCCTGATAAGCCTCGCCGTGGTTTCAAGGTCAACTTCAAAAGTGTCAAGGTCTCTGTTATTTATTCCAATGATCGTAGCTCCGCATTCTAATGCCGTCTCTATCTCATTTCTGTTGTGCGTTTCAACGAGGCACTGCATCTCAAGCATTTCAGCTATTATAATAAATTTTTTAAGATCGTATGGGTCGAGCGCCGCTGTTATAAGCAATATCGCGTCAGCGCCAAGTATTGCTGACTGATATACCTGCCTGACATCTATAATGAAGTCCTTTCGCAGCAACGGTGTCGGTACCTTCTGTCTCACAGCCGCAAGATATGAATCACTGCCCAAAAAATATTTTTTTTCAGTTATAACTGAAATTGCCTGGACCCCTGCCCGATGGTAGTTCAGGGCTATTTCTGAAGGGTTGAATTCTCCGGCGATAATGCCTTTTGATGGAGAAGCTTTTTTTATTTCGGCGATCACAGATATTCCATATTCATCCCTGCCCGTCTTCAGCGCCTTCCTGAAATCAGCTGCGATCCTCCTTTCGGGGTTATTAATAAAGTTTTGTTTAAGATGCCCGGCCGTCATGGATCCCATTTCTATTTCCAACTGCCTTTTTTTATTGTCAACTATTTCTTCTAATATACCTTTCATATAAAGACTCCCATTCTATTATCGTATGTCCTCTGCCCCTCAGAATCCATGTCCATATGTTTTACTGATTTTTAAAGCTGCCGGACCTGATGCGATGCGGAGTTCCTCAAGCTTTGCGGCGCTCCTGCCGCTCCTGATGGCCTCTTCGGCCATATATATACCTTCTCTGATATCTTTTGCCTCTTTCCCGATATAAATAGCCGCTCCTGCATTCAGGACAGCCGCATCCCTTTTTGCACCTGTGATCCCACCATTCAGGATCCCTTTGATTATTGCAGCATTGTCCCCGGGTCCTCCCCCGGATAATTCGTCTGTCTGCGCCCTTTTAAATCCATATTCCTCGGGTTTCAGGCTGTAACATATGATTTCTCCGTTTTTCAATTCTGCGGCCATTGTCTCATCAGTCACAGATATTTCGTCCATACCGTCAATCCCGTGGACAACCAGGGCTTTTTCCAGTCCCAGGCTGCGAAGCGCCTCTGCTATCTGCACTATCCTTCCTTTTTCTGATATGCCAAGGACCTGTCCTTTCACGCCGGCCGGATTGCACAAAGGCCCGAGGATGTTGAACACAGTCCTTATTCCCAATTCCCTGCGCGGTCCTGCCGCATGCCTCATTGATTTATGGAATGTCTGTGCGAAGAGGAACCCTATGCCTGCAGAGTCTATACACCCGCCAACTTCATCCGCTTCCAGTGAAATGTTTATACCAAGGGCCTCGAGGACATCCGCACTGCCGCATCTGCTCGACATGCAACGGTTTCCGTGCTTGGCCACCTTGATCCCGCAGGAAGCCGCGATGATTGCCGCTATCGTTGAAATATTAAAAGTGTTTTTCCCATCGCCACCGGTCCCGCAGGTATCGATCATATAGGCTGCGGAAGTCTTTACTGATGAAGCCCTGCTTCGCATAGCCCCGGCACATCCGGTGATTTCAGCAGCGGTTTCGCCCTTTATTTTCAATGCCGTCACAAAGCTGCCTATCTGTGCGGGCGTCGCCCCGCCTTCCATAATGTCCTCCATTGCAGCCGAAGCTTCAGAGACGTCAAGGTCAATTCCCTCTGAAAGCTTCGCTATTGCTTTTTTTATCATTGTGTACCCTTCCATGATATCTGCCTCCCTTTATGTGGCGCATCTTATGTGCCGTCTGCCTCTTTTATCTGCAATCTTCCCCTATGCCGAGGAAATTCCTGAGTATGGTTTTACCACATGGCGTCAACACCGATTCCGGATGAAATTGCAGGCCATACACGTGATGTTGTAAGTGCCTGAGTCCCATTATTTCGCCGTTTTCAGAAACAGCTGTAACGGCAAGCTCCCCCGGCAGATTTTCCTTACCTACAATAAGGGAATGGTACCGTCCCGCGTCAATACTTTCCGGGAGATTGCCGAATATCCTGCAGCCGTTGTCGATCCTTATCCTGGAGACCTTTCCATGCAGTATTTCATGCGCATGGCCGATTGCCGCCCCATATGCCTCTCCTATGGCCTGGTGGCCAAGGCATATGCCCAGGATCGGTATGCGGCCTGCCAGTTCTCTGACTATCCTGACTGATATCCCTGCGTCGGCCGGGTGTCCGGGCCCGGGTGAGATAACGATATGTGAGGGGCAAGCCTCCTTTATATCATCTATATCCGTCATATCGTTCCGGACGACGACCACATCCGGCTCTGTTTCGCCGATGTACTGGTAAAGGTTGTAGGTAAATGAATCATAGTTGTCGATTATCATTATCATTTTCCGCCTGATCCGCATTTTTCTCCTTCTATTCATCATCATCTTTTTCTTCATATCAAATCAAAGCAAATTAAAGTGAAGCAAACGGGCTTCAATCACCTATGGCGTTGATCATGGCCCTTGC
>JAQUNY010000310.1 GCA_028717405.1 Eubacteriales bacterium | reverse complement strand
AAAACCGTCCGGTATGGCTGAGCGCGGGAAGTCCCAGCGGCCTTACAAACCTTGCCACATAGAGGAAATATGCATATCCCCATCCGCCGGTCGGAAGCGCTTCTATTTCAACATGCCGGACAAATTTTTTCTCTGTGTGAAGGCCTGTTTTAGGCCGGCTGTTGAACCAGACACCGGCAGGCCTGCCGTATTTCTGCTGCGCCGCATCGACCATATCTTTGTAACGCTGCATATAGCTATACGCAACATCCCTGGCATAACGCGCGCGGTCTTCTTCTTTCCTCGGATCCAGGTTTTTCTTCAGCATCCCCTGTACTGCCCATTTTGAGCAGCTTTGCTGGTTCCAGCACATATCCATGAAAATACCGTCCACAGGAGCATACTTCTCCAGCACCTCTTTTAATATGCCGGCAAGGTAATCCTGATATGGACTTGACATGTCAAGTATCTGCCAGCCCGGCTCAAAAGCACTGTTCCCTCGCTTTACCTGCCTGAGGTCAGGGGTCAGGGCGATCCAGTCAGGATGCTCATTGGCCGCAAATTCATTACACTGGACGCTTATATATACCGGAGCCCTGATGCCGGCTTTGTGAAGCGCACCGACCTGGCTGCCGAGAAGGTCCAGCTCTTTCTGCAGGCCCGGATGCCTGGCGGGATGATCTGTATCGTAGTACAGGTGCCCATGGTGGCACATGGCGAAGACCGTAACGCTGTCGACATGCGCGTTCCTGAACGTTTCCGCAAACTGCTCCGGATCAAAGTCACATCCAACATCATTGATCCCCGGTCCCGTATGGAAATCCAGATGGATCGTTCTTTTTGGTAATTTCAGCATTTAAATCCCTCCAATTTCTCTGCGCACATTCTGCGCACATAACGTTTCGTTATAAAATAATAAAATACTTCAGTTAATAAAAAATACTTCAGTTAATAAAAAATACTTCAGTTAATAAAAAATACTTCAGTTAAATCAACTATCTGTTGTCTGTTTCATACAATCCCTATCATCTGTCATCTGGCCCTCACCTGTCATACAACCCCGGAAATATCCCTCACCGAGTCCTTAATCAGCAATTCGGTTTTCAATCTGATTATAGAAGGAAATCCCGTTCGATCTCCCTTCAACCTTCTCATCATGAGGCTTCCCGCAGTCTCGCCGATTTGCCTCATTGGCTGTACCACTATCGAAAGTGGCGGCTTCACCAAATCAGCAAGGTGTATATTATCAAAACCGATAAAGGAAACTTCATCGGGTATCTTCACACTTCTTTCGTTTAATGCCATAATGGCTCCAATTGTCATTTCGTAGTTTGTAGCAAAGATTGCGGCGGGAGGCTTTAGTATATCAAGCAGCTCCTTCGTGTAATTATAGCCGCTCTCTATCTCATAATCCCCGTATTTTATTAGTGCTTCATCAATCTTAAGCCGATAATCGCCATGCACCCTGAGATAGCCTTTCAGGCGTTCCTGCGCGGTATGAATATCCCGAGGCCCGCAAATGAATCCTATCCGCCTGTGTCCCCTGGTTATCAGGTACTCGGTTGCGCTGTATGAAGCGTTGAGATTGTCTGCCATCACAACATCACTGCCAAAACCCTTAACAGATCGGTCGATAAAAATCACGGGTATGTCATTTTTAATGATTTTCTGTAATTGCTCCGCTTCCAAAGCAAGCGGCATTATAATGATACCGTCGACTGATTTGCCAAGCAGAAATTCCAGCTTGACCGCCTCGAGCCCGGGATCACGCCTGTAATCACAAATGATAGTACCATATCCATTTTCCTGCAGAACGCCTTCTATATGTGAAACAATGGTTGTCGTAAATATACTGTCAAGTTTGGGTATCAGCACTCCGACCGTCTTCGACTTCCTTGTCTTCAGCCCTCTTGCTATCTCATTCACTTTATAATCAAGGATTTTAACGGCTTCGCCAATCGAATCCCTGTTACTGTCCAGGACGTTGCCCCCGTTGATGTATTTGGAAATGGTAGCGACAGATAATCCCGTGTATTTTGCCACATCTTTGATTGTTGCAGGTATTTAAGCCACCTCCGTGCGCGCATATGGAGCTAAACGATTAACCCGCTTTTAATGATAACACGCCTGATTAGGCAAATCAATAAACTTATTGATTTTATCTGATGATTTATACCTGATTTTTTACCCGTGAATTGCACCTGATTTACGTAACAATTTTCATTTTATCTGATTATTCCGCGCTGAGCGTACCATGAATACGCAGCAGAGTACCACCAGTTCACGACAAAGATACCACTTGACTAAACAATAGTGTTCACACGAAGATACCGATGATTCACGCAATGATACCGCCTTCCTGTAATATAGAAGCGAGGTGCAGAGCCTCATATTATACAGGAAGGAGGCCAAAAATATGGCCAAAAGAATTCAGGCGAAACAGATCCTGGAACTACGAGCAGCGGGATTGTCACAAAACAGCATTGCCAAAAGCCGGCATATGTCGAAAACTTCTGTTAGTGACGTTTTTCGTA
>JAQUNY010000309.1 GCA_028717405.1 Eubacteriales bacterium | reverse complement strand
CCTTATCACACCGTTCACAAGATAATCCGGGCTGCCCGCGCCCATCAGGTAACGCGGCTTATCTTCCGGCATTTCCGGGACTACCTTCTCAAGTATCCTGTACATCTCATCAGCAGGTTCGCCTACACTCAGTCCTCCTATTGCATATCCCGGAAAATCTGCCGACACAATTTCTCTTGCACTTTTTATTCTAAGGTCTTCGTAAACACTTCCCTGTATTATTCCGAAGAGTGACTGCTTTTCAACCCCGGCATGAGCATCCCTGCACCTTTTTGCCCAGTCTGTTGTTCTCCTGACAGCCTGCAGCGCCTGTTCCCTCGAGCAAGGGTACGGCGAGCACTCATCAAATGCCATTATTATATCAGAACCAAGATCATTTTGTATAGCAATCGCAGTCTCCGGAGTTATGAAATGAGATGATCCGTCGATATGTGATCTGAAATTGACACCTTCATCTGTGATTTTTCTAAGTGCAGACAGGCTGAAGACCTGGTAGCCGCCACTGTCTGTGAGTATCGGCCTGTCCCACGATATGAATTTATGCAGTCCGCCGGCCTTGCGGATAACGTCTCTGCCCGGGCGCATAAGAAGATGATATGTATTCCCGAGAATGATCGAAACTTCTGCCTGTTTTAGTTCCAATGGAGACATTCCCTTGACAGTCCCCTGTGTGCCCACAGGCATAAATACCGGGGTTTCCACAATACCGTGCGGCGTGTGGAGAAGCCCTGCCCTTGCCCCTGTCCGGGCGCATCTCTTTATAAGCTCATATCTTACTGCGTCCAAACGCCCTGACCCCTTTCATGAAATGAACATTGCATCTCCAAAACTGTAAAAACGATATCTGTTTTCTATGGCAGACCTGTAAGCTGAAAAAACTTTATTTTTTCCTGCGAAGGCCGATACAAGCATAAGAAGTGTGGACCTCGGCAAATGGAAGTTTGTTATCAATGCGTCAACTGCCTTAAACGAATAGCCCGGATAAATAAATATATCAGTCCTGCCTTCTCCCTGCCTGAAATTTCCTTTGCCGTCACAGATAGTTTCAAGTACTCTGCAAACTGTCGTTCCGCATGCAATTATCCTGCCGCCTGTATTCGCCGTTTCTCTCAGCTTTTTGCATGTCTCAGGAGATACACAATAGTATTCATCGTGCATTTTATGGTTCTCGACTTTTATCTCTTTTACCGGTCTGAATGTCCCCGGTCCAACATGCAGGGTCAAAAACACGATGCATACGCCTGATAAAGCGACTTCCTCAAGAAGCTTCTCTGTAAAATGGAGACCCGCGGTCGGAGCCGCCGATGATCCTCTGATTCTGGAATAGACCGTCTGATATCTTCCGGGATCTTCGGGCTTCTTTTTTATATACGGCGGAAGCGGCAAGGCTCCAACCATATCGATAATGTTGTCAAAACTGCCGTCTTCTCTGTCGAAGTCAAAGTGTACCAGACGATTTCCGTCCTCAAACACATCCAGGACCTTAGCTCTTAGCATCCCATCTCCAAAAACAAACCTGTTCCCCGGTTTGGCTTTCCTGCCCGGCCTTACCAGGACTTCCCATATATTATCTCCTTTATCTTCAAGAAGGACAAATTCCATTTCTCCGCCGCTGTCTTCCCTGTAGCCCATCAATCTTGCAGGTATTACTTTTGTATCATTCAGGACAAGGCAATCTCCCTTACGGAATTCTGATGTAATATGGCTGAAGCTTGAATGCCTTATATCTCCGGTTTTTCTGTCCAGGAGCATCAATCTGGACTTATTTCTCTCAGAGGCCGGATCCTGTGCTATCAATTCCTCCGGCAAATCATAGTTAAACTCACTTGTGCGCACCCGTAAGGCGCCTCCTTTATCTTACTCCGGTCTGCAGATGGCCGGAGTACGCATAATGCTACCATTCTAACATAGATATTTTAAAAAACAAACGCTCTGTATTCTTGAATTTAAGCCCGGATTATTGTATCCTAATGTTTAACTGTTATCAACATTTTTTATCAATGCCATAAACGGAGGTTTTTATGAAAGTAGTAAAATTCGGCGGCACGTCACTTTCCTCAGCTGAACAGCTTAAAAAAGCCTGTAATATTATCCTTTCAGATCCTGCGAGGAAGATAGTTGTACTGTCCGCACCCGGAAAGCGCTATCATGGCGACACAAAAATAACGGATCTGCTTATAGCCTGTGCTGAGAAGAAGCTCAAAACAGGCTCTGCGAAAGAGGAACTTGCCCTTGTAAAATCAAGGTTTAATGAAATAATAACCGGTCTCGGCCTTGGCATTGAGACATCAGCCATGATTGAAAACGATCTTGACAAACGCTATAATTCTGATGCAATCAGGGATGCACGCAGATACCTCGACCTCATGAAAGCAGCAGGCGAAGATAATTCTGCCAGGCTTGCAGCGGTATACCTTAAAAGTATCGGCGCTGACGCATATTATATTGACCCCGGTGATGCCGGATTATATCTGACAGATGAGTTCGGCAATGCGCAGGTGCTGCCTGAGTCT
>JAQUNY010000308.1 GCA_028717405.1 Eubacteriales bacterium | reverse complement strand
ATTGCACAGCTGCTGCACTGACGGCTGCCTTAGATATTTTGTCTGATTATATACACCAAGCCGCCTGTATCCTTCAAAGAAGGGTTTCATCGGATCTTTTACATTAATGACGAAAAGTCCGTTCCATGTGTCAGAAAGGAAAGCATGGTCTCCCGATACGACCACATCCCACGTGTCGGTGCCTCCCATGAACAAAGGCGGTGTTTTGATCCTGGAAAGAAATACAGGGTTTTTCCTGTCTCTGATGTCGAATATTTCAAGGCCGTGTCCCCCGCCATATCCCTCATTGAGCATATCTGCGGTAACGAAATCGTACTCCTGGAATTTTTTTCTGTTTACCAGCCTTGTTGAATGGTGTCCGGTCGCCGCGTAGAGTATTCCTCCGCGGATAAAGTGTCCGTCCGCAAACCCGTCGAGCATGCATGATGATATGTGCACAGGCTTTGCCGGGTCTGATATATCAAATATCATTATCTGCCTGTTCATCCACGCACCTGCATACATATACCTGCCTTCGACGTATATCGACTGAGTTTCACCAGCCAGAACGCTGCAGACATGGAGCGGGTCAGACGGATTTTTCACATCAATTATTTCGATCCCCAAGTGGCGGCAGCCGACAAAGCAATATCCGCCTGATAAAAAGACAGCGGTCGCAAGTTCTACCGTGTCATAGTGACAGAGCAGGACAGGCTTATGCGGATCGCTGATACCGCATATATACAAACCGTCCGCCCTTGCCGTAACACAGGCAATACCGTTTTCTTCGTCGATCGCTATCTGCCTGCCGGCACCGAGTCCCTCAAGAACAGAAATAATCTTCGGGTCGTCAGGATTTCCCACGTCAAGGATATAAAGCTTTTTACCACCTGCGACATAGGCTTTGTCGCCCTTCCTGTTCACCGCTATATCCTGGGCCTGGTCGAGTTTCAGCAATGCGCTTTCCTCCAAAACCGGACCATAAGGATTTTTTGTTATGAATACTTTGGTGTGGTCAAAACCGCCTTCCAGTACTGACATTCAACTCACCTCTCCTGTATTTTTTTACGCTTCGCTTCATTTTGATGATGATAAATATAATATCATACTTTATCGTTAATGCCATTACTGAAAATAGCCATCCTCTATTTGCGATCATTAATTGCCATTAATTGCACCTAATTGTAATTGCTTTTTTAACATTGGCGGGTTATCCTTTATATATATAATAATACTTGATTCTGCCGCACTAAATGATTGCCGCTGCAAAAACATAAAGGAGCAATGGACATGGATTTCACAGGTAAAACAGTAATTATAACCGGAGCAGCCAAAGGTTCTCCGGGGATAGGGTATGCCACGGCGCTGCTCTTTGCCGAAAATCACGCAAACCTTGTAGCTGTAGATATCGACGAGGCCAAGCTCGCATCCCTTGAAAAAAATCTCGCCGCCGGGGGCGAAAAGGTAATGTCCAGAGTATGTGATGTCGGTGACGAAGCCCGTGTAAATGAAGTAGTGCAGGAAGCAATTTGTAATTTTGGAAAGGTCGATATCCTTGTCAACAACGCGGGTATCTATAAAGAAGACCGCACAAGTTTTGCCGACTCAAAAAGCGGAGCATGGAAGAAAAAAATCGATGTCAACATTCTGGGTACAATGTATTTCACACACGCCGTCATCAATAATATGATCGAAAATCAGTACGGCAGGATAATCAATATAGCATCAGTCGCCGGAGTCTACGGCCTTCGCAACATGGTCGACTATTCAATGACAAAGGGGGCTGTCATAGCCTTTACAAAGGCGCTTTCAAAAGAAACGGGACCCTTCGGTATAACCGTAAACGCAGTGTCGCCCGGCAATATCACAGACACCAGGAGAGTTTCTGACATGTCTTTTCTGGGCCGTTCAGGAACACCGCAGGAATGTGCCAGTCTGATCTGCTTCCTTGCGAGTGATGATGCGGGTTATATTTCCGGACAGAACTATCAGATCGACGGGTCGCGCAGAACAATGTAAGCGCAGCCTGTAAATCTGTGCGCTGCTGCCTGTATTGCGGTGCTGAAAAGTCCTCATTGGCCAGCTCCGCATATATTGTCATCTCCCGGAGTATATCGGCGCAAGAGCGTCGTGAATCTGTTTGTAATCGGCAAACATCTCATTATAGATCCTGTTTTTTTCAGTGTCAGGTTCCGTCAGCGAAACATCCCTGGTGCATCTATCCAGCGCTTCTTCGTAGCCTGCAAACATTCCGGTGCTGACTCCCGCAAGCATTGCCGCTCCAAATGATGAATCACTGTTTTCCTTCTGTCTGAGAGCTATTCCAAGCACGTCCGCCACGATCTGCCTCCATAGAGGGCTCTGCGAGCCTCCCCCTATTATCGCAGCAGTGTTGTCATGCGGGATCCCTGTCGCTTCAAGCGCTTTCCTGCAGTCCAGGAGAGAAAATGCAACGCCTTCAAGTACTGCTCTGTTGAAATGAGCTTTTGTATGTCCGGAATGTATGCCTGTGAAACTCGCTTTTAGTTTGGGATCGGCATAAG
>JAQUNY010000307.1 GCA_028717405.1 Eubacteriales bacterium | reverse complement strand
GGATACCAAAATATCAGCTATAAAACTGGCGACGGCTCCGCAGGATGGCCTGAAGAAAGCCCTTTTGACAGAATAATTGTTACTGCGGCCGCGGCCGAAGTTCCCTCACCCCTTGTCAAACAACTGCGCTTGGGAGGCCGTATCGTTATACCCGTTGGAAAGCAGCTTATGCAGGAACTGCTACTGATCATTAAAGAAGAAACAGGTATTAAAGAACAAAAGCTCGGCGGTTGCCGTTTTGTCCCGCTCGTTTAAGGGATACCCGATCTTAGTTAATAATCAAACCTCCTCCAGTTGTATCTCTCCCCAGGCGGCAATTTTATCACCTAAAACGACCAGAACCCCTTCCACGCCCGGCAATTTTCGAGCAAATTCAACAGCCCGCTGCAAATCCTCGGACGATTGAACAAGATTACCCGTCGCAGTAGCCACAGCATCAGCTAACAGAGCATTTTGGGCCAGAATTACGGCAGCATCCGCCCGTCCCCGGCTCCAAGACGGACCGACTGTTCCGGAAGAAGTGCAGAGCCCGCGGCACCCCGGCTTCGGCTCTACTCGCACGGCCAGCTTCCCGCTAAACGGTGAACAGCCGGCGTAAATGCCCACTTTTAAGGGTTTAGGGCAGGAGAAGAATATATCTCCGCCGTTTTCTACAATAACCTGGGAGAAAGTCTTTAGCAGCCACATCCCGGCATACTGGGCAAAAGCACCGGCTACAGCAGCCATTGGACCCACTCCGGCGATGTTGCCCGCCCGGGCCATTTGCCGCGCTATATCCGGAGCATCGGCACCTGTCAGATAAGGGTCCGGAGTCTCCCGGAAAAAAGGGTCCTTCTCAATATAGTCTTCCAAAAGCCGCCTTTGCCGCCAGATAAATTGTTCTAATTCCTGAGCCAGTCCGCTATCAATAGCTTGCTCGCCGACCGCCACCCACAGGTCTGTCTCCTTAACAGCCACGGAGAAAGAATTCATCCCGGAAGGAGAGAATTTGCGGCGGTAGTCTCTCAGGGAATGGTCCACCTCAGTAGCAAACCTCCATCGCCCTGGCCGGGCAGGCGGTGATACAATGCTCACAGACGATGCATTTATCGCTTTTAAACTGCACTACCATTTCCGGGCGTTCCACTACCAGCGCTCCTGCCGGGCAGATGACCGCGCAAGCTCCACAGTGCGTGCAGCGTTCCTCCACCCAGATAATCTCTTGCTCAAGCGGAAAAGTCCTTACTCCCACGGACTGCAAAAATTCCAGCCCGTCATGAAAATTCTTCTCTTCCCCGCTGATCTCCGCTACGATACGCCCTTCCATCTTCGGATTAATATCCGCTTTTAAAATATTGATCATTAAATCATAATCTCTGATTAGAGAATAAGTCACCGGTTGCTCCACCACAGTCGCCGGAAAATACAGCACCATCTTTTTTTTCAAGAGATCTCCCCCCCAACGCTTCCTTTATAATCGACCCCTTCGCCTGTAAGGGGCAGAGTAAATGCAGGTTTGGTCAACAGGAACTCCCCTTTTTGTATCCATTCTTTCAGTATGCCGGCAATTTGCCTGGCCCCTGCATAGCTGGAAAGAGAAGCCGTGGGTATAACTTTTTCTCCCAGAGTTATCTGCCCGCTTTTAAGCTGGGCGTAGCTGACCCTTCCCAATACCTCACCCAGTCCCTGGGGATAAGATTCACTGTAATCAACAACAGGCGCAAATATTTCTTCATCGGTCACTGCGGTATATCGCAAGATCTCCTCATTTAATACAGGGATGGGAATCCCTATCCCTACCATGAGGGAGGCGCCATAACCGAGAAAACTGATCCCCCGCAGCCATCTGGCGGACATCTGTTTCAGATCACCGATCACAGCAAGGGTTCCCGCCGGGGAAAGAGGAACTCCGTTCTCACCCCGGGGTGCTCCCGGGGAATGCTGCGTCCCGAACCAGCTGACATAACCCACGCCGCCTCCCAGGAAAATTTTTGTTCCCAACCCGATGGTACGGTAGCACGGATCGTTAAAAAGCGGGGAAAGCTGACCCGCAGTGCTGTAATTGGCATTCCCCAAATGCGGCTTTAAAATTCCCATATAGGTGTAGAGAGTACGATCGGAGAGGTTAACGCCCACATTATAGTTTTGATAGGCATTGCGCGGGTTGTAGAGAACCGCATAGGGTATATCCTGCAGTTTAATGCCCTTTTGATAGGTCTTGCGCGGGTAACAATCGGTGCCATAGCTGTAGGCATCCAGGGATATTTCCTTCCCCGCAACAAGGTCCTCCAGGACATGACCACCACCATAGTTGAAGTGACCCGGATGGGACTTGTTAGCCGGGTCTGTCTCCGGCAGCTGCGTCGCGCCCAGATAGGCATCCACAGCCGCTATCCCCGCATAAGCCTCTACCCCGTTAAGAAAGATCTTGCTCATTCTCATGCGCGGTTTAGGATGGCCCAGGTTTAAAAATGCGCCGGATGAACACATCGGTCCAAAGGTGCCGGTAGTCACTACATCAACGTACGATGCCGTCCCCTCTATTCCTCTTTCCTTTACCCGTGAGATGACTTCTTCCGCAGG
>JAQUNY010000306.1 GCA_028717405.1 Eubacteriales bacterium | reverse complement strand
AACAAAGGTGTGAATCTTCAAAAAGACAGATTGTCCGGGGAAACCGGAAGGGGCAAAATAAATCAAAACAATAAAAATCAGGACAGGTTGAATATGGATAATAATACTGTAAAGAATCGTGAGCCGGGTGCTCAGAACAAAACAAATGATCAGACGGGCAAAACAGGAAATAAGGGCAGATATGGATGGGGAGTCAGGGACAATCAGACCGGCGGAGACAGTTTTAAAAATACCGGATACAAATCCGGCAGGAACACCGTTAACAGCAGGGACAACCGGGACAGCAAAGATAACAGAGACAACCGGGATTACAAAGATAACAGGGACAGCAGAGACAACAGAGATAGCAGAGACAACCGGTACAGAAGGGATGACCGACAGAGACCGGCTCAATCTTTCTCCAGAAATATTTCCAAAATAAAGATCGAAGAGACTCTTGACGATGTAAAAGCGGATATAGCAAGGATAGAAAAGGAGATCCGCCTTGAAATCGATGAAATCAAAAGCATGAGGCTGGGCCTTTAAGCCTGGCGGAGGTGCTGATATGATCCGGGGAACCTGAGTATGCTTCTTGCAACAGACGTAAGCAATACAAATATCACATTCGGCCTTTTCAGCAAGAATGAGATCATATGTAAATGGAAAATGGCGACGGACAAGGAGAATACCTCTGATGAGTTCTGTGCCTTTTTTTTCAGTATGTTCAGCCTGGAAAAAATACGCATGGATTCAGTCAGCAATGTTATAGTTGCTTCGGTAGTTCCCACGGTTATGTATTCGCTGCAGCATTCGATGAGAAAAACCTTTGGTGTGGAACCTTTGATTGTAAATCCGGGGCTGAAAACAGGAGTAAATATAAAATACGAGAATCCAAGGGAGATCGGTGCTGACAGGATAGTAAACGCGGCTGCTGCATGTGAGATATATGGAGCGCCTCTTATAATAGCTGATCTGGGCACTGCGACCGTATATTGTGCGATATCTCCCGCCTGCGAATATATCGGGGGCGTTATATGTCCCGGTATAAAGATTTCAGCTGAAGCGCTTTTTCAAAAGACTGCAAAGCTTCCCAAGGTTGACATAGCAAAACCGGAATCTGTAATAGGCAAGAACACGGTGGCCAGTATACAATCAGGTCTTGTTTACGGTTTCGCAGGGCAGACTGATTATATCGTCAGGAAGATCAAGAGCGAGATGTGCCGGGATTATCCGGGCCTGACTCCGGAAAAGATCAGGGTTATTGCGACGGGAGGATTGGCAAGGCTGATTGCGGGAGAAGCAGAGACAATTGATACTGTTGACACCGAGCTTACTCTTAAGGGCTTGAAAATCGTCTTTGACAGGAACAGGATACAGCGTGTGTAGGTGTTTGTCCTGCAAATCTCATTGTGTATACACATATTTTGATGTTATAATGATGATTGCACTGCAGAAAAAATGTTGCATGCAAATCATAACAAGCAGCTGCCAGGCTTTGCTTCAGACAGAAAGCGGAGCATCTGCGGCGTTATGCAGCGGATATCATTTCGTGAGAGGAGAAAGAGTATGAATGCAAAAGAAGAAGCGTTGAAGCTTCACAGGGAATGGAAAGGAAAGCTGGAGGTCATAAGCAGGGCGCCGGTAAAAGACAGGAAAGACCTTTCGCTGGCATATACGCCCGGGGTGGCGGAGCCGTGTCTTGAGATCCAGAAGGATGTGGATCTTTCATATGTTTATACCAGGAGATGGAACATGGTCGCAGTAGTGACAGACGGAACTGCAGTGCTTGGCCTCGGAGATATTGGCCCGGAAGCAGGTATGCCTGTTATGGAAGGCAAATGCGTCCTGTTCAAAGTTTTTGGTGATGTTGACGCGTTCCCGCTTTGCGTGCGTTCGAAGAGCGTTGATGATATAGTGAATACTGTAAGGCTTCTTGCCGGCAGCTTTGGCGGAGTTAATCTTGAAGATATCTCTGCACCGAGGTGCTTTGAAATAGAGAAAAAGCTAAAGGAAACCTGTGATATCCCGATATTCCACGATGATCAGCACGGGACTGCGGTCGTAACTCTGGCGGCTATGATCAACGCACTGAAATTTGTCGGCAAAAAACTGGAGGAAGTTTCTGTTGTTGTGAACGGTTCCGGATCTGCAGGCATAGCAGTAACTAAGCTGCTCATGAGCACGGGATTGAAGGATGTAGTCATTTGCGACACAAAAGGGGCTATATACAAGGGCAGAGACAATCTGAACCATGCAAAAGAAGAAATGGCTGAGATATCGAACCTCAAGATGAAAAAAGGCAGCCTGAAGGATGTTATTGCCGGAGCGGATGTGTTTATCGGGCTTTCGGCTCCGAATATGGTAACGCAGGATATGGTCAGGTCGATGGCAAAAGATCCTGTTATATTTGCAATGGCTAATCCGGTGCCGGAGATACTGCCGGACGAGGCAAAGGCAGCCGGTGCGAAAGTAGTCGGGACGGGGCGTTCGGATTTCCCGAACCAGATCAATAATGTGCTTGCTTTCCCGGCCATATTCAGGGGAACATTTGATGTGAGGGCCAGCGACATAAATGATGAAATGAAA
>JAQUNY010000305.1 GCA_028717405.1 Eubacteriales bacterium | reverse complement strand
AAGCTGATGCTGGATGAATAAACCCGTCGATTTCGACGGGTTTAAATGGTAGTTGCATTCTATATATACTTTCCAAATGGGGGGTTGCAGTTTTGGAGCAAAAGAAATCGATGGATTTTAATATCTATTATTTAAATTTTTCAAAAGTTATGAAATTACCATGATGATAAACAACGTTATTCTTACTAAAATCGAAAAAGATCATTAAATAGTAAAACAAGTGCCGTAAAAAACTTTGAAAAAAAAGCGCAGCAGAGGTATAATTTCAAGTAGCGGGCAATATGATTCCAGGTATCAGAGCAAAGATGCCGATTTATTTTGCCGCTTGATTTATTTTCCCGTTGGGTTGTTTTGTCGCTGAGTTATTTTATATATAAGAGGGTGATACTATGGCAGACAGAAATATCAGAAAAGAAGTAAAAAAGAAGAAAAAACCGGCTTCATCCAGGGCTTCTCTTGGATCAGCCGTGTTGAAGGCTCCTATAAGCGAGCCTGAAGTTATCAAAAAAAAGAAAAAGACTGACGATTGGGGGACAGCATAGTGAAGGCAATAAAGTCAGCTGCGGCATCGCATGTGGCATCGCACGCGGCATCGCACGCGGCATCGCACGCGGCATCATCCGCAAACGCGAAGAGGAAGGACATGGAAAGCGCCTACACGCTTGCTTCGGCAAAATATGCGGAGCTGGGGATCGACACGGACGCGGTGATTGAAAAGCTCGGGAATATCCCGATTTCAATGCATTGCTGGCAGGGAGATGATGTCAGGGGCTTTGAAAATCCTGATGTTGAGCTTTCAGGCGGCATCCAGGCAACAGGGAACTATCCCGGGCGGGCACGGACGGCAGATGAATTAAGGAAAGACATAGAAAAAGCACTGTCCCTGATCCCAGGAAAACACCGCCTTAACCTTCATGCGATTTATCTGGATACCGGAGGAGAAAAGGTCGCCAGAGATGAAATCAGGCCGGAGCATTTTAAAACCTGGGCTGATTGGGGCAAGACCAATGTTGCGGGAATAGATTTTAATCCGACCTGTTTTTCGCATCCGCTCAGCGACGACGGTCTTACACTGAGCCACCCCAAAAAGGAAGTGCGTGATTTCTGGATAAGGCACTGCAAAGCTTCGCGGAAGGTTGCGGAATATTTCGGCAGAGAGCTCGGGACCCCTTCTGTCAATAATATCTGGATACCCGATGGATACAAGGATATGCCGGCAGACAGGATGGCGCCGCGGAAGAGGCTGAATGAAGCCCTGGATGAGATTTTCAGCGAAAAGATATCCGCGAAATACTGCCTTGACGCAGTTGAAGCGAAGCTGTTCGGGATAGGCTCTGAAAGCTATGTTGTCGGTTCAAATGAGTTTTATATGGGCTATATTGTCAAAAACAATAAAATGCTCTGCCTTGACGCCGGCCACTTCCATCCCACCGAATCTATTGCGGATAAGATCTCGGCTGTCCTCCTGTTTTCCGACAGACTGCTTCTTCATGTCAGCAGGCCTGTCAGGTGGGACAGCGACCATGTGGTTTCACTCAATGACGACCTCAGGGGGATCGCGCAGGAAATAATAAGAAGCGGTCGTGAAGATAAAATCCATATCGGACTCGACTTTTTTGATGCCAGCATCAACAGGATAGCAGCGTGGGCAATTGGCATGAGGAACATGCAGAAGGCCCTTCTGGAGGCTATGCTTGAGCCTTCGGATATGCTGAGGGGCTTTGAAAAGAAGGGCGACTTAACCTCAAGACTGGCTTATCTTGAAGAGATGAAGACATATCCGGCAGCTGCAGTATGGAATAAATTCTGTGCCGCCAAAGGCGCTCCTGTCGGGATCGAATGGCTTGAATCCGTCAGAGAGTACGAAAAAAATGTGCTGTCTGAAAGATAGCGCAGGATCCCATCATTTATTGTAGATCCGGATCTTGGGTACCGGGCTTGTGAGAGCCTGTTCGGCGGCATAGAGCTTTGCGTCCGCGTGCTCCTGGAAAAGCGAGCAGGGCACTGCCGCTGCAGGCTTGCCGTGAAGCACCTTTCTCAGCGCACCGGCATTCCAGTCACGAGGCATGAGCATGCGGACCTTTGACGCGTACCATATCTCTTTCATGCCCACTGTTATGCAATAGGGAGGTATGCCGTCGAGGTCCCCGCCGCAATTCATGAATGCGTTTATTGTCCTGGTTTCCCGGGACAGTTTCAGGACCCTTGACGGGAGCTTTCTGAAATCCTCGTTGCTTATATGTTCTCCGGGTTCCGGAGGCTCATTGAAAGCTATGTGGCCGTTTATGCCGACCCCGCCAAAGCACATATCCAGCTTGCCTGCCTTCAGGATTATTTTCCATATCAGGTCTTCTTTGCCCGGCTCCGGGAAGATCCGGTTTTCCGGTTTCAGGTTGAGTTCGCTGTCAACCAGTCCGTAGAATATCCGGTCCATCCCGCCCCTGAAGGATAGGGGATGGTCTTTATTAATAAAGGCAGTCCCGTCGGCTGTCAGATATTCGTCCATGTTAATAAAACAGCATTCCCTGAGGCTGAGCCTGTATTTATTGATGAGCCATACAAGCCTGCTGTAAGGGCCAA
>JAQUNY010000304.1 GCA_028717405.1 Eubacteriales bacterium | reverse complement strand
AGCCATCTTTCCCTGCTGTAACATACTTCATTTTGCAGTTTGGCGCAATTCCATTTTATAGTTTGGCATATAATGCCATCTTTTATTGCAGACCTCCCCCGCTCCCCTTGCGGAACGGCTTGGCAAACTTAAGAGGAAGGATGCCGAATCAGAACTTAATATTTCACAAAGCATGTCGGGCAGAATTCTCAAAGCTATGGTGAATAAACAGCTTCTTGAGATTGTAGGCCAAAGTAAAAATACAGTATATGTGCTGAAAAAATGATATGCTTATTATGAAAGAGTGGTGATTTACTTTGATTTATTTTACCGCTGACCAGCACTTTGGTCACGCCAATATAATAAAGCATTGCAACAGACCCTTTGCTACAGTCGAGGAAATGGACGAATGCCTTCTGACACAGTGGAATAATTGTGTTGGTGAGAGCGACACAGTCTATATTCTTGGCGATTTATTTTTCCGTAATGCGGTGTCGGCGGATGAATATTTAAGCCGACTTCATGGCAAAAAGCACTTGATTAAAGGCAACCACGACAAGGATTGGATGAAAAAAGCAGACTTGGAGAAACACTTCATAAGCATATCCGGCATGCTTGAGATCAACGACGGGTCACATAAAATTACGCTTTGCCATTATCCGATGATGACATGGAACAGTATTGCCAAAGACAGCTATCATATTTACGCACATATACATAATAATACTGATGCCGCCTATTTTCAGCTTCTGAAATCCATGCCCAACGCCCTTAATGCGGGTGTTGATATTAATCATTTTCAGCCTGTAACCTTTTCCGAATTGATTAAGAATAACCAGAAATTCAAGGACATAATTGAATAAATAGTTATTGATTCGTTATATGATTACGATTGTAACGATTTATAGCAAGAGGGGTTTGTTGGAGGTAAATACATTTTTTAAACACACGTAACGCACGGTTTGACGCATGCGTGCGTTAAAATGTCGAGATTTAAAATAAATCCGCGAAACATTATTATTTCTAAAAGTTTTTAGGTTTATATCCGCAAAACTATTTTACAAATGCTTGTTTTGTGGTATACTATCGGCGAAAGGAAGTGGTTCAAATGATTCCAAGGCCAATGTATGTTGAGAAAATCATGGCGTATGTAGATACTCCATTTGTAAAAATTCTGACCGGCGTCCGGCGCTGCGGCAAGTCCACCATACTGAAAATGGTTGTTGAAGAATTAAAAAAACATGGCGTTCCCGAAGAAAGAATCCTGCATTATGATTTTGATTCCATGCAGTATGAGGATATCAAGACCGCAAAGCTTCTGTATGGGGAAGTGAAAGCCAAACTCCTATCCGGCGAAAAGTCATATTTGTTTTTGGATGAGATTCAGGAAGTGAAGTCATGGGAGAAAGCCATTAACTCCTTTATGACAGACTTTAATGTTGATATTTATGTGACCGGCTCCAATTCCCGGTTGATGTCCTCTGAGATATCTACGTATCTGACAGGGAGATATATTGCATTTCGCATCTTTCCACTTTCTTTTTCAGAGTATCTGACCTTCCGAAAAGAATACAGTTCCGGAGGAAACAGCCTTCACAGTGAATTTGTACGTTATCTTCGATTAGGAGGTTTCCCAGCTGTCCACTTGCAGCCGTACACACCGGATGAAGCATACCCGATTGTAAGAGATATTTACAACTCCACGATTTTCACAGATATCGTCAAGAGGAATCAAATCCGCAAAGTAGACCAGCTGGAGCGTATTGTAAAATTTACTTTTGATAATGTCGGACGCACCTTTTCCGCCACTTCAATATCCAAATATCTTAAGAGTGAAAACCGCACTATCGACAACGAGACAGTGTATACTTACCTTGCCAAATTGGAGAGCGCGTTTATTCTGCATCGCTGCTCAAGGTACGATATTCAAGGCAAAGAGTTATTGAAAACTCAGGAAAAATTCTACCTGAGCGATCCCGCCTTCCGTTATAGCATCCTTGGTTATACGCCAGACAGCGTGGCGGCTATGTTAGAAAACATCGTTTACTTAGAACTTTTACGGCGGGGATACGATGTCTGTGTCGGCAAAACAGGTAGTGCTGAGATTGATTTTGTTGCGACCAGACAGGAAAATAAGCTCTATATTCAGATAACGCAAAAAATTGAAAGGGATGAAACAGAGGAACGAGAGTATGGCAGATTGCTCTCCATTGCTGATAATTATCCTAAGTATGTTCTGCGAACAGATGAGTTTGCGGGCGGGAATTATCAGGGAATTAAGACTATGCACATTGTGGATTTTCTGTTGAACTCGGAATATTAATCGCTGACTCTTTATGAAAGCAAGATGGATTTCCTCTGATTTATTTTACCGCTGACCAGCACTTTGGTCACGCCATATCATAAAGCATTGCAACAGGCACTTTGCTTCAGTCGAGGAAATGGACGAATGCCTTCTGACACAATAAATATTTGTAAGATGTCGTTGAGCGCCCTGAAAAATCAGGCTTTCCGGATAAATTTTGGCGGAGAGGGTGGGATTCGAACCCACGTGCGCTTTCACGCAAACTGATTTCGAGTTATTTGAGGGCAAGTTTCGATGAGGT
>JAQUNY010000303.1 GCA_028717405.1 Eubacteriales bacterium | reverse complement strand
AGTCACAGATGTTTTCCACAATCGTATTATCTTCATTAGTGCTGTTCGGCGAGGAAGCCAGTCTTGCTATCAAAGCGAGCAGGTAAAGTAAAATCCCCCGCATTACCAGAACATAGTTATGATTTTTAAAATTATTCTCGCTGACTATAGCCATCAGGCGTTTTTCCTCGCTCTGCATATTTCGCAGGAAAACGACCCTGTTCATAGCTGCACAATTATTAAAATGTATAATTTCGGTGATTTTGTCGCGTTCGAAAAAATCCGGATGAGGTATCGGCAGGGAATCAGTTAATTCTGTCCTGACCTGCGTATAATCAAAATTAATAACTATTACTGTCGGCGGAGACTGAAGGTCAAAAAACAACTCATACTCAAGCCCGGGCCGCCATAACAGGATACTGCCCGGAGACGCGTCAAAAGCTATACCGTCAACTACAACTCTAAGGCTGCCCTTGCTTATATAGATCAATCTGTAGTCATAGCCGGCCTTGCGCCCCAGATTGCCGCCAAGCAGGGAAAAAAATGTAGCATTGCGGACAAAGGGATTTATCTGTTCTATTGATAGTGATTTCATCTTATCCATATATCCTGCTTTATATTTTTGCTTTGTTATGGTTTATTTTTTGTAAATACAAGTTTAGTTTACATAGATATTTAATCATAAAAATATTGTAAAATCAATAAAGCAGCAAACGGAACGGAGTTATACACCATGACAGAAATAAATACCCCTTCAGAAATCGATGCCCCTTCAGAAATAAATGTTTCTACAATAATAGATGCCGCTTCTGTGAAAGCATACGCAAAAAAGTGCGGTGCCGACCTTGTGGGAATAACATCAATGGACCGCTTTGAAGGTGCGCCCAAACAGATGGATCCGAGGTATATTTTCCCTGGGGCAAAATCGCTGATCGTAGTTGGATTCCGCATTGCCAGAGGGACGCTGCGGGGCATTGAGGAGGGCACGCTCTTCAATAATTATCCTTCAATGGGTTATGCGGCTATCAACCAGATATACGGGCCGATGGTTTTATGGAATGTCACCCGCTGGCTGGAGAACGCCGGATATGAAACAATACCCCTGCTGAATCTTCACAGCGGCGAAGCAGTAAATACCGTTACCGGCAAGTTCAGGGCAGGATGGAGCAGGCCGGTCAGGGAAGGAAACCCTTATCCGGACGTTATGATACATTACCGTATAGCCGCTTACCTGGCCGGGCTCGGGGAAATCGGGTGGAGCAAGGTTTTCCTGACACCTGAATTCGGGCCAAGACAGCGTTTCGCCATGCTGCTGACCGATGCGGAGCTGGAAGCTGATCCGATATACGAGGGAAAAATTTGTGACAGGTGCATGCTTTGTGTAAAAAATTGCCATGGCAATGCCATTAGTATGCATGAGTCCGTAAAGGTCACTGTGGCCGCGCATGTGCTTGAGTGGAACAAATTTGATCCGATGGCATGTGAGAAAGGACTGCAGGGCGGTGTAAACAAGGAGCTGAACCCGTTTGAGAACGATTACCCCCGGGTATACGGTTATGGCAGAGCAATCGAGGGTGCATGCGGCTGCATCAGGGCTTGCATGATCCATCTTGAGGAGAGAAGAAAGATCAAAAACCTTTTCAAAAACAAGTTCAGGACCAGGGAACAATGGACAATTGACCACAGCAAACCGTATGAACTGACACAGGATGTAATAGATTATTACGTAAAAAACAATATGATCGAAGACTACGATGAATATATAAAATATAATATGAAAGAAAATTTTGGCAAAAAGCAGATGGCTGAAGGTACAGAGAAGATAAAACCGGCAGATGATCCTACAATCGACTAACCTGATGCCGACCTTTACTAACCCTATAATGATAAAGAAATTAATCCGGATATGCAATACCGGATTTTTTCTTTTTATACCGGTGAATATGGGTATTGAGCCTAAGCCCTTCTGAGTATACTATTAAGCAAAGTACAGAAAAAATCAACTGAAAATTCAGATAAACTCAATGCCGAGTATCTAATTTATACCCAATCATCTAATAGATGCCCGATCATCTGATGGATGCCCGAGTATCTGAAATTCAGATCAGTTGAAAATCCGGAGGCATATTATAATGTTTGACGAAACCTTGTTCAAAAACCCGGATCGTAATTATGGACCTATGCAGATAAGCCACGATTTTCAATTTATCCCCCTGAACCTGTCAGAGAGTTTTGACTGGCCTGCCGGAAGCAATGAGGGATATAAGCTGGCGCATATAGAATGGCGCCTTAAGAGACTTGCCGACAGAGGATTTGGCGGTGTTGTCATCAATGTTGCATTTAAAAATTATATGGAAGATGAGGCCGCATGGGAGCGTTTTGTTAAGACAGTCGACATGGCTGCAGAACTGGGTTTCAGGATATGGATATATGATGAGCAGTACTATCCGAGCGGCATGGCAGGCGGCCTTGCTCTGAAAGGGCATCCTGAACTGGAGGCATGTGCGCTGGGATGCCTGATAAAAGATGTGTATTCACCCGGGGCGCCTGTCAGGATCCCGTCCCCTCTCGGGCATTCATCTCTGAAATATGCGTTTGCAGTACCTCTTAAA
>JAQUNY010000302.1 GCA_028717405.1 Eubacteriales bacterium | reverse complement strand
CAGGGAAGAATACCTCGACAGGGAATATCCGGGGATAAGAAAGGGCGAACAATAAGTAACGGGTTTGCCGCATATAATGCATGTAATTGTTAACAAAATCTGAATTATGGGGCAAGTGGTTTATGCACGGGTTTTTTCTGATATAATATTTCTTGTATTTCCGGGAACCGCAACAGGTACGAGCGAAGCCATACAAGCAGGCGAAGCTATACAAGATGGAGGAAACAGGGGTGTCAGGAAATAAATCAGCATCCTTTTCGATTGTCACATTAATTGTTGCTTTAGTTACATCTGCGCTATTAATAACTTCATGTGAATGTTCAAGGGGGAGCGGTATGTCGGGACAAATAAGCATATATATCCCTGATGATGGGGGTGCCGGTGCCGCGTCGTCAGGCACCCTGGTTTCGTATGTGGTTGCCACGCCGGAATATCTCTCTGAAATAGATGCAAAGGCTGAAAAGCTAAGACAGGAAATCCTGGTGGGAGAAGCGGTTTTTGCGGTCACGGGAACAACCTATTACGTTTCGAATAGCGGCGACGACCTGAATGACGGAAAATCGGCCGAAAAAGCCTGGGCGACCCTGGAAAGGGTCAACAACGCACAGCTGGAGCAGGGAGACGCTGTTCTCTTTGAGAGAGGCGGCACCTGGCGGGGGAACATGAATGCAAGAGCCGGCGTGACGTATTCGGCTTATGGGAAGGGCGCAAAACCATGTCTTATAGGTTCACTGATGAATTATTCAGTGAGCGGGGACTGGAAGGAAACCGGCACCGAAAATGTCTATAAATATGACAAACCTGTGGCTGACGATGCGGGGCTTATCGTATTCAACGGCGGGGAAGCTTATACATATAAAAAGGTTATAGGTATTGACGCCTTTACCGGAAGCCCGGACGAATTGCAGAATGACCTCGAGATGTACCATGACCTGGGTGAGAAAAGGATATACCTGTATTCATCAGAAGGCAATCCGGCCGAAAGATACTCATCCATTGAATTCTGCCTGAAACAGCACATTATAAAGGTGCTTGGCGACAATGTGAATATCGGCAATCTGTGCCTGAAATACGGGGGAGCCCATGGGATAAGCTCGGGCGCAAGGACAGGTCTTACGGTCAGATATTGCGAAATGGCCTGGATAGGCGGATCCCTCCAGAAACCGCAGGAAGCCGGCAGTACGACAAGATACGGAAACGCAGTGGAAATCTACGGAGCATGCAGAGATTACATGGTAGACCACTGCTATATTTACCAGATATATGACGCAGGGGTCACTCACCAGCTAAAAAGCGCCACTTCGTCTTCAGCAAAAATCATGGAAAATGTAACTTACAGCAGCAATCTCTTTGAATACTGCATCTATTCAATAGAATATTTCCTTGACCAGCCGAACTCGCCGGATGACATTATGAAAAACATACTGTTCAAAGATAACATTTGCCGTTTTGCTGGATACGGGTTTGGCTGGCAGAGGCCGAACAAGGTAGCAAGGCATATACAGGGGGGCTGGCTCAATACAAATCGCAAATATCCGGCGGAAAACTTTGTAGTGGAAGGCAATATTTTCGACAGGAGCAGGGATGTCCTGATTTCTGTGGCGGCGCAGGAGAAACAGCATCTGCCGCTGATGAGAGACAACGTATATATACAGGATGCCGGAGGGCTGTTTGGATATTACGGTACTGATTACCAGAAATATTTTAACTATGATGAAAATGCAGTACAGCTTATACACAGTTACATTAAGGATGAAGGAGCCGAAGTGGCCTACGTTTTTCCGGAAAGTACAGCAGCCGCCAGACTGCCTTATTCCTATGCTGTGAGGAATATGCCTCCGGCAACTAAGGAAGACACGATTGACACATCATATATACCTTTGCTGTTGTATACGGCAAAGGATAAGACTGTACTGCCTTTCAGGCTGATCCTGCCTGAGAGGTATGAAGCAGACAGAAAGTATCCTCTTATACTGTTCCTGCATTCACAGAATGAAAGAGGGAAAGACAACATCAGGCAGCTGGCCAGCCCTTTTCTCGAAAGGCTTTATAACGACACGGATCCTTCACACGACTGTATAATTATCGCACCGCAATGTCCTGCCGGAGAGACATGGGCTGATATGCCGGCGACAGCGTCAGGCGAAATACTGAAGGGGACCATATCAGATAATAATAAATATCTTGATGCAGCGGCTGCTCTGGTCCGCGATATTGCGAAGACATATAATGCAGATGAAAAAAGGATATATGCGGCAGGCTATTCAATGGGTGGGAACGGAGTGTGGGCCGTTTCGGCAGACAATCCGGACCTTTTTGCCGCAATTGTGCCGGTCGCCGGCGCAGGAGACATAACAAAAGCCGGGATATACCATGGGATATCGATATGGGCTTTCCATGGGATGATGGAATATTCGGTTGATATAAAGTATACGGAGAACATGGTAGCTGCGCTTAATGAAGCCGGAGTGGAAGTCAGATATACCGAATACAGTAACCTCAGGGAGGATTGCTGGGAGAATGCAGAATTGGCGGAATGGCTGTTCGCACATTCCCGAAAATAATAAAACAGAGTTTTTATCTTGATTGAAT
>JAQUNY010000301.1 GCA_028717405.1 Eubacteriales bacterium | reverse complement strand
AGGGGTGACATTTTCTCGCGATAATTGACAGGGTGACATTGTCAAGTATCATGTGTATCATCCGTATCATGTGTATCATCCGTATCATCCGTATCATGCGATTATTGCGGACATGAAAAATATGAAAATTTATTGTGTCATTAACTTATGAAAATTTCTTATTGCATTTTTATGCAATGAAATGTATAATTATAAATTATTATGCTGCGAAATGATGTAAATGACATACAGGAGGCTTGAATATGTCTGACCTCAATAACAATGATATGAAAAAATCGCGCTTTGCTGAAGGGCTTAACAGCGACAGGGCTCTTGCAGATGCTAAGCTTGCGGCTGTTGTTGATCTGGATGAAAAATATTACATGAATACTTTCGGTAAGAGGACGATGGTCTGCTTCGAGCGTGGAGAGGGCATGTATTTATGGGATACGTCAGGCAGGAGATACACTGATTTTTTTGGTGGTATAGCGGTCAACGTGCTCGGACACGCGCATCCTGTGTTGAGGGATGCCATATGCTCTCAGGCAGGCAAGCTTATCCACTGCTCCAGCATTTATTATATCGAGAATCAGGCAAAGCTCGCTGAAATTATCGTTAAGCATTCCTGCGCGGACAAGGTCTTCTTTTCAAATAGCGGCGCCGAAGCAAACGAAGGTGCAATAAAGCTCGCGAGAATGTATTTCAGCAAAAAAGGGATGCATGATAAATACAGAATAATAACTGCTGTAAATTCCTTTCATGGAAGGACGCTTACAACACTTGCCGCAACAGGGCAGAATAAATTTCACAAAAACTGCGGCCCGATGCCGCAGGGATTCAGCTACGTGCCTCTCAATGACATACAGGCCCTTGAGTCGGCTATATGTGATGAGACCTGCGCGGTGATGCTTGAGCCTATACAGGGTGAAAGCGGCGTGAGGCCTGCAGATCTGGATTATGTAGCAGCTGTAAGGAAGCTTTGTGACGATAAAGACATATTGATGATACTGGATGAAGTCCAGACCGGGATGGGTAGGACAGGCAAGCTCTTTGGGTACCAGCATACCGGTGTTGAACCTGATATTTTTACCCTGGCAAAAGGGTTGGGCGGCGGTGTGCCTATCGGGGCATTATGTGCGAAAGAGCATGTTGCTCTGGCGTTTGAGCCTGGGGACCACGGATCCACTTTTGGAGGCAATCCTCTCGCTTGTGCGGCAGGGCTGGCTGTTATGAATACGATTATTTCAGATGATCTGGCCGAAAACGCTTCAACTATGGGAGCATACCTGAAGGATAGTTTGAAAAGGCTCCCAGCATCAGGAGAAGGGATGGGAGCTATGATCAAAGAGGTCCGCGGAACAGGGCTGATGGTGGGAATAGAAATGGAAAACCCAAAAGCGGCCGAAGTCAGGCAGTACCTGTTTGAAAAAGGTTTTCTTGTGGGAAGTGTCGGGAGCAGCATAATCCGCTTACTGCCTCCCCTAATTGTCAGGAAGCCTGACATTGATGCGCTGGTCGGAGTTATGAGAAACACTCCGGCTTTTAATTGATAAAGTCGTTGCCTTATCGACAATAGGGCTGGAGGAGGAACTTTTATGAAACATCTGATAAGCCTGCATGACCTTGAAATGAATGATTTCAGGCAGATATTCGGATTGTCCGCAAAGCTGAAAAAAGAGCTTAAAAAAGGCATAAGGCATGATCATCTCAAAGGCATGACATTGGGTATGATATTTACCAAATCTTCAACCAGGACACGGGTTTCATTTGAAACAGGGATGTACCAGCTTGGAGGCTATCCGCTTTTTCTCAGTTCGGCCGATATACAGCTTGGCAGGGGCGAGAGCATATATGACACGGCAAAAGTTCTTTCGCGGTATATCAATGGAATTATGATACGGACCTATGACCATAATGATGTTATTCAACTTGCGGAGTATGGGACGATCCCGGTTATAAACGGTCTTACGGACTTGCTTCATCCATGCCAGATACTTGCGGACCTTTTTACTGTCCTTGAGCACAAAGGCGGGTTGAAAGGCCTGAGGCTGGCTTATGTCGGTGATGGGAACAATGTTGCAAATTCATTGCTGCACGGGTGCGCCAGACTGGGGATGGATATTGCAGTTGCATCTCCGGCCGGATACGGATGCAGCGAGGCGGTTATCAAAGAAGCTGAGGATGACGCAGCGGCCATGGGATCGCGCATATTGGTTACAGAGTATCCGGAAGAAGCTGTTGCCGGCGCTGATGTGGTGTATACCGACACATGGGTAAGCATGGGGCAGGAGGAGGAAAAAAAGAAAAGGCTTGAAGTGTTCAAGCCGTTTCAGGTGAATAGCCGTTTATTCGAAATGGCCGGCAAAGAAGCAGTATTTCTCCACTGCCTTCCTGCATACAGAGGATTTGAGGTTACCGCTGATATTATAGACGGTCCGCGCTCACTGGTCTTTGATGAAGCGGAAAACAGGCTCCATGTACAAAAAGCGGTTATGGCCATATTGATGGGCAATCAGGATTTTTCAGGGGAGACGGCAGACATATGAATTATTCATTTATAATAAGGAAAGCTGTTCACGGCGATGCCGGCGCTATAAAAGATATCCTCAGGGAATCCTTTGCCTT
>JAQUNY010000300.1 GCA_028717405.1 Eubacteriales bacterium | reverse complement strand
ATACCCCGGGAGAGGGAAGATATTGGGAAGCCGCCTCGCCCGACGTAACTGCGGCGGCAAAATCTCCCCTGATGATCCTGTCCAGGGCTGCTGTCTTGCGATGCAGGGCTTCACGGCTCCTTGCTTCAACATCATACGGCATTATTTCGACATATGGGACGAAGACTGCCCGTTCACCCATAAAGAACGAGAAATCCTCATACATTTTTTTAGCCTGAGCTTCGTTATATGTTACGAAAAGGATTTTTGCACCGGTATGCATGCACAGTGAACAGGCAAAGTGCGCTTTTTGTGACTCTGAAAGGCCCGCAACAGAAGCTTTTGGCAAATGTCCCGAGGCGGCGTCTCTCTCCGGAGATCGCGGATTGTCCCCGAACATGGCTGCGAGTTCACGATATTGGGCTATTTCAAGCAGAGGGTCTGCGAATAATTTCATTGTTCCCCGTCATCCTCTTCAGCGGCCGTGCTGCCTACGGCCGTGCCGTTTGATGCTTTGTCATCTGTGGCTGATCCGTTTGATGCCGTTCCATTTTTGGCTGCTCCGTTGTATGCGTTCATCGCGGCTTCAATACCTTTACCGATGATTGCCTCGACAGCCTCCGCCGCCCTGATCACCGCAGGCTTAAGGAGCTCCGCCTCTTCGCCCCTGATCCTTCCAAGCACATAATCGATAAGCTCCCAGCCCTCGGGCGGTCTTCCGATACCAATTCTTATACGCGGGAAGGTGTCGCTGCAAAGATGATAAATAACGGAACGCATGCCGTTATGAGTGCCTGCGCTGCCGCTGCCCTTTATTCTTATGCGTCCCGTGCCGATATCTATGTCGTCATGTATAACGATCAGCCTTTTTGTCGGGATATTATACCATTCCACTATCTCCCTGATGCTTTCACCGCTTGAGTTCATAAATGTCTGTGGTTTGACCAGGATCACAGGAGCGCCGGCTATGCTGCCTTCGCCTGTGAGGGCCTTATGCCTCAGTTTTCTTACCCTGATGCCCGTTTTTTCTTCTATGGCATCTATTGTTAAAAATCCCAGATTATGCCTTGTGCCGGCATATTTCAGCCCCGGATTTCCAAGTCCGGCTATAATGTACAGCTTATCCAATGTCCTTTATATCCTCCTCATTCATCCTGCTGCGTAAAAAGGCTGCTCAGCGACATATCGCCGTATATCCTTTCGATTGCCTCTGCAAATATGGAGCCCACCGATAATACTGTTATTTTACCTGTCATCTTTGCGGCGGGTACCGGGATCGTATTCAGGACAACAACCTCTTTGAGCGGCGAAGCTTCGAGTCTTTCCATGGCAGGTCCTGAAAGCACCGCGTGTGTGCATGTTGCGTATATTTCGGCTGCGCCGGCTTCTTTTAGCGCATTGGCCGCGTTTACTATTGTTCCTGCAGTATCGATAATGTCGTCCACAAGTATTGCCTTTTTCCCTTTTACATCGCCGATAATATTCATGATTTCGCTGACATTGGCTTTCGGCCGCCTCTTATCGATTATGGCTATGGGTATGTTGAGCCTGTGCGCAAATCTCCTGCACCTTGCGACGCTGCCGACATCAGGGGCAACTACGGTCATTTCACCGGCGTTCATATCATTTCTTGACGCAAAATGTCTGGCAATTATGGGGTATCCCATCAGGTGGTCAACGGGTATGTCGAAAAATCCCTGCAGCTGGGGAGCATGAAAATCCATGGTCAGGACCCTGTCCGCGCCGGCCACTGTTATTAGGTTTGCGACCAGTTTTGCGGAAATAGGGTCACGCGACTTTGCTTTCCTGTCCTGTCGTGCGTATCCGTAATATGGCATCACGGCCGTTATTCTGCCTGCGGAAGCCCTCTTCAGCGCGTCTGTCATGATAAGCAGCTCTATCGTGTTATCATTGACCGGATGACAAGTGGATTGAATAATAAATACATCCGAGCCCCTGACCGGCTCGCCGATGTTTACCATTGTCTCGCCGTCACTGAACTTCCCCACTGTTGCAGCACCAAGCGGCAGCCCAATCTTCTGCGCTATTTCGCCGGCGAGCTCTTTGTTGGAGCTCCCGGCAAAAATCCTTATATCCTTGCCATGAAGGTTCATTTTTGTCCTTTTCCTTTGTGCATATATGCGTTTATGTATTCAAACGGGCCGATGTCGCTGCCTGGCGGGATTTTAACGCCTGTGATCACCGAGCAGGCAACCTTGCACCCATCGCCGATCTCAGCCTCCGTTATCCGGCTTCCCGGGCCTATCAGGCATCTTTCTCCTATTATAGTCCTGCCTTCGATAAATGAGCCCGGTAATATCTCCGTATCCCTTCCTATAACAGCCTCCGCTTCGATATAAACGGCGCCGGGGTCCGCAATTGTAACGCCTCCCAGCATATGCCTGCGCAGTATCCGCTCCCTGATTATGGCGGCAGCTCCGGCAAGCTGTACCCGGTCATTTATCCCGGCAATCTCTCTGTTATCCGCTATTTTGAAAGCCCCTGTTTTTTTGCCGTCTTCAGCTATTATAGCCACTGTGTCTGTAAGATAATATTCACCCTGTTCATTTCTGTTGTCAAGTCTGTCTAACGCTTTCAGCAGTTCTCCGGTTTTGTAGCAGTACATGCCGGAATTTATCTCTTT
>JAQUNY010000299.1 GCA_028717405.1 Eubacteriales bacterium | reverse complement strand
ATTTTCCTTCTGCACAGATTCGGAGATGAAAGAGCAGCTGGCCTGTGTGTTGAAGATGCGATGAAAAGTGCGCTCCGGAAGTCTTTCCCTTCTGTGACCGCGAGCTCTCTGACTACGATTGCAGGCTTTATCGCATTAATATTTATGAAATACCGAATTGGATCAGATATGGGCTTTGTCCTTGCGAAAGGCGTCGCGCTCAGCCTTGTCAGCGTCCTTACACTGCTGCCCTCGGCCACCGTTATATCGGCCAGGATCATTGAAAAAACCCATCACCGCTCACTGATACCCTCCTTCAGAAAATTCGGGGAATATATGTACAAGCTGAGACATGTCATCACAGTAATAATGCTTCTGATCATAATCCCTTCTTTTCTTGCACAGTCTTCGAATACTTTTTTGTACGGGGAAGCCTCAGTAACCTCCGGAGAAGGCTCTGAAGCTGCGGCAGAAAGCTCAAGGATCGAGGATGTTTTCGGCATGTATAATCCGGCTGTCATACTTATCCCAACTGCTGGAATAAGCTTGAATCCGGGCTCAGGCGCTGACGCAGCCGTTGGCACAAGCACAGTCGCAAGCTCGGGCTCGGGCACAGACACTGCTGAAAGCACAAGTGAAAACGCCTCTGACGGTGCCACTGACAGCCCGTCCGGCGAGCTTCTGGTCATATCAGGTATCATGAAACTCCCCAACATAACAGATCTGCAAGCACTTTCAACTGTTGTCGATCCGGCCATCCCTCTCGAAATGCTTCCGGAAAAGCTTAAAGACAATTTCATCTCAGAAAACTACAGGCTTATTAAAATAAATATCAGCGCAGATGCAGAGAGCGAGGAAGCTTTTCAGACGACAGACAGTATCAGGACACTTCTGAGAGATCTGTACGGGGAGAAAGCCGTGCTCATTTCATCTACTGCCGGCATACAGGATATTAAGGCCGCAGCAGAAGCAGACCACAATATCATAAATATTATTTCTATACTCCTGATTGCACTGATCATACTGGTTACCTTCAAATCCCTCCTGCTGCCGGTGCTTCTCATACTGACCATCGAGTCGGCAATTTGGGTAAACATGGCCATACCATACTTCAGCGGATCTTCTCTAAGCTTCATAGGCTTTATGATAGTAAGCGCAATACAGCTTGGGGCAACAATAGATTACGCTATATTGCTTACTTCACACTATATGGAAAACAGGAAACTGACAGACAAAAAAGAAGCTGTAATAAATGCTATAGCCGACTCAGGAAGTTCAATACTGACCTCAGCAGGCATTCTGTGCGCCGCCGGTTCCATGATGGGCATCATTTCTTCAGTGTCCGGCGTCTCAGAACTTGGCTCTCTTATCGGGAGAGGCGCCGTATTCAGCAGCCTTGCGGTTTTTATGATACTGCCGCAGTTTCTGGTAATGTTTGACCGGCCTGTTCGGTTTCTCACAATGAAGCGCAGGAAAAAACCGGGTACAGCATAAAGCAGGCACAGAAACCGGCAGATAAGGTATAAAAAACAATAGCAATTTCACCTCCAAAAATGATAACATTATTACTGGAACAATATTGCCGCTGCACTATTGTTGTCATGATACCGTGTGCCGGTGATGTCAATGTTGTTATTAAGGCAAGCGTTGCCATATTTCGGAGAGTGGCATTTTGAACATTAAAGAATCCTTCCTCGAAGTGTTTATGTCGGTCATACCTGTCATTCTGATTGTTACGATAATCAATTTTACCGTTGCCGGCCTTCCTCCCGAGGTTTTTATAAAATTTTTGCTGGGCGCACTCTTTATACTTGCCGGACTGACCCTTTTTCTGGCCGGTGTCAGCGTCAGCTTTCTTCCTCTCGGCGAAATGATCGGATCATCTATCGCAGAAAAAGCCAGAGCCTGGCTCCTGCTTGTAACGGGCTTTCTGGTTGGTTTCGTTGCCACTGTGGCTGAACCGGATCTGCAGGTCCTTGCCTCTCAGATAAGCGATGTTTCGGGCGGCTCCATAGGAAAGGCTTCACTTGTTTTGTTTGTCTCCATCGGCACCGGCATATTTATAATGATAGCCATACTCAGGATATTGCTTAATATACCCTTGCTGTATATACTTGCCGGAGGCTATCTTCTCGTCTTTGTCCTGGCCTTTGTCTCCCCTTCACATTTTTCGCCTGTAGCCTTTGATTCAGGCGCCGTCACAACAGGCCCGATGACTGTTCCCTTTATACTTGCGCTTGGCGTAGGAGTCAACTCAGTCGTCAGGAGGAGGGGCTCTTCCGGAGACAGCTTCGGTCTTGTTGCCCTGGGGTCACTGGGTCCCATACTGGCCGTGTTTCTAATGGGGGTGTTTATTTGATAACTAATGGGGGTGTTTATTTGATAACTGATATCATCGCCGACATGTTTAATGGCTTTGCTCAAGTGGCACTTGAAGTATTCCTGTCACTCGTCCCCATATTGATCGTTTTTGCGGCTGCACAATTATACCTGCTTAAACTGCCGAGACGCCGGGTCCTGAAGATGCTTTTCGGGATGTTCCTTTCCTTTATAGGCCTGACTCTTTTTCTTCAAGGTGTCAAAGCCGGCTTTTCGCCCGCGGGAGACATGCTTGGCTCATTGCTTGGATCCAAAAGCTTCAACTGGCTGCTTATACC
>JAQUNY010000298.1 GCA_028717405.1 Eubacteriales bacterium | reverse complement strand
GCACAAGTGAAGGTTTTGGCCGTTTTATAGTGTGGCCGCATCCGTCAGCTATGCTGTATCCGTCTCCGGTCGAGCCTGTGGAGGGATAGGTATACCCGCCTGTAGCCAGGATAGCTGATGTACAGCATATATTTTCCCCGTTTTCAAGAACAACTGCCTCAACACGGCCATCAAGAGTTTTAATACCTGCCGCCTTTGAAAAGTAGCACCTGTGAAGATTGCTGCCTGAAGCATATGAAACCAGCGCATCTGTAATGTCCTTCGAACTGTCAGATACAGGGAAAACCCTTCCGCCTCTTTCAGTTTTAAGCGGTACTCCCCTGCTTTCAAAAAAAGATATGATATCCCCTGCAGAAAATCTGTTAAATGTGGAATAAAGGAAAGATCCGTTTCCCGGCATTCCTGCAACCAGTCCGTCTATGTCTGTATCGTTCGTCAGATTGCATCTGCCTTTGCCGGTGATCAGCAGTTTTCGACCTGGCTTGTTGTTCTTTTCTATTAAAATCACATCAAGGCCGCGCGACAACGCGGTGCCCGCAGCCATAAGGCCTGCCGCTCCTGCACCTATTACCGCTGTGCTCAATAATCTATTTTCCTTTCTCCTTCAGGTGTTTCTCTATCCTGATGATCTGTTTTTTCGTACACCTGATACTCTTCCCATATTCGTTCAAGTTTCTCAAAGGTTTCATATACATGTTTTTTACGTCTCATGCCAACCGCTACAATCAGCGCGTTGAGGACGCTAAGCGGAGCTACCAGTGAATCTGCAAAAGAGGCCATGTCGCTTCTTGCCGCTATCAGATAGTCTGCGGCCTTTGCAAGCGGCGAATTTCTGCTGTCGGTTACCGCTATACCGGCTGCTCCCTGGTCCCTGATAAACTGCATGGCCTTCACAGTCCTTTTTGAGTAGCGCGGAAAGCTTATTCCAATAACGACATCACCGGGTCCTACATTTATGATCTGCTCAAACATTTCGCTTACGCTTGTTGTATGGACCAGTCGTATATTATCAAAAATTATATTAAAATAAAATCCCAAAAAACTGGCCAGCGGCGCGGAGCTTCTTACACCGAGTATATAAATTTTCCTTGCCCCCAGCAATGTCTCAACTATCTTTTCATAGCCTTCTTCATCTATTTCATCAAGTGTCAGCTTGAGCTTTTCCATATCAGATTGAAGAACGCTCTTTAAAATTCCTTCTTCTTTTATCCTTGCCGACGACACTTCGATCCTCTGCATTGAAGTCAGCTTGTTCTTTACTGTTTCTTTTAATGTCTTCTGAAGCGCCGGATAGCCGTCGAATCCCATTTCACAGGCAAATCTCACTACAGTGGACTCGCTTACGCCGGTCGCTTCGCCTATCTTTGCCGCAGTCATATAAGATGCCTTGTCATAATGATCTATAATGAAAGCCGCAATACGTTTATGCCCTTTGCTGAGCGAAGGTGCCAAATCGGATATCATTTTAAAAACATTGTTTTCAGCTGTATCCCTATGTCCTTTCGGAAGATTTCCGGTTCCGGTTTCTGTCATTCCCTCTCCCTCCTGATTAATGCTCCCCATGCTCTCTTTCATCAGCAAATTTTATATCCATGCAGTAACTGCTGTCTTGCATGCTGTCGATTCCATAATATATCAATGGCAGTTTTATGGCAATAGAGCCCCTGTGATGTTATAATCCATATTAAGGACCATGTACCGGATGGAACAATTATAATTTACCGATCCGCACCTGGAGGGACAACAATGGAATTATACAAAGCAGATATAGGAATATTCGGAGGCTCAGGTTTTTATACGCTTTTTAAAAACGCGGCTGAAATCGACATAAACACCCCTTATGGCAAGCCCAGTGACAAAATAACCCTGGCCGAATTTGCGGGCAAAAGAGTTGCCTTCCTGCCGAGACATGGCATGAAACATCAATTCCCGCCGCATATGATCCCATACAGAGCCAACATATACGCAATGAGGGAAATAGGCGTTACAAAGCTCCTGGCACCATCAGCTTCGGGCAGTCTCAGGCCTGAAATCAAACCCGGGGATTTTGTCATAACAGACCAGTTCATTGACAGGACAAGCGGGAGGAAAGACACCTTCTATGACGGGCCTGAAACAAAGCATATCAGTGCGGCTTTCCCTTACTGCCCTTACCTTTCAGGGCTCGCACTCGAAGCTTGCAGGAAAACCGGGATTTCTGTCCATGACAGGGGCACTGTTGTCGTTATCCAGGGGCCGAGATTTTCAACAAAAGCCGAGAGCATCTGGTTTTCATCTATGGGCTGGGACACCATCAATATGACCCAGTATCCGGAGTGCATGCTGGCACGCGAAGCAGGTATATGTTATTCAAATATTTCTCTTATAACCGATTATGATGCCGGTTTGGAAGGCCATCCTGAGATAGCTCCGGTAACTGAAGATGAGGTTCTCCGTGTCTTTGAAAACAACAACGAAAAGCTGAAATCTGTGTTGCGCGAAATAGTGGCGAACATTGAAATTGAAGTCGATCATTGCCAATGCGGCAAATAAAGGTTCCAGATCATCTGTCCTTTTATTGGAGCATTATCACCCATTATCCGAATGATGCCTCATGTATAAATGATGTATCATGATTATTATTTGTTTTTCAGCTCTTCAAGGACTTTCATGATCAAATCTTTGTCT
>JAQUNY010000297.1 GCA_028717405.1 Eubacteriales bacterium | reverse complement strand
CGATGATAGTATAAAATAATGGCAGGGAATTAAGATGCCGCGTTATTTTCGGGCATCCCGATCATTGTAATTTTAAGGATGGATAGAAATGGCCGTTCCTTTCATTGACTATTATGAAGTACTCGGATTGAAACGCGACGCAACAAAAGAAGAGATAAAGGCAGCATATCGGAAAGCTGCCCGTAAGTACCATCCTGATCTTCATACTAAAAGCGAAAAAGCTGCTGCGGAAGAAAAATTTAAAAAAATCAATGAAGCAAATGAGGTGTTAAGTGATCCGCAAAAGCGTGAAAAATACGATCGCCTTGGTGCTGACTGGCGCAACGGGCAGCAGGAGCAGCCGCCCTATAACCAGCCGCCCTATGACAACTCATTCTGGCAGCCGGATCAGGCATGGAGCAGGTCAGACACGAGTAGTTTCAGCGACTTCTTTGAAAGCATTTTCGGGAGTGCTGGCGGCAGATATAGGAGCGCAAGCGGAAGCTCAGACGCCCCTCTTAACATCCGCGGGCAGGACCTGGAGAGCGAAATCGGATTAACGCTCGAAGAAGCCTATCACGGCGGTAAGAAGACCCTCCAATTTTCTTTACGGAGCAGATGCACCGAGTGTGGAGGCACAGGCGCAGTAAACCGGAAAACATGTCGCAGCTGCGGTGGAACAGGCTACATTACAAGCACCAGAACGCTCGATGTAAAAATCCCCGCAGGAGTCAAAGACGGAAACACGATCCGCCTCAGAGGCCAGGGCGGGCAAGGAACCGGCGGCGGTGAAAAGGGCGACCTTCTCATGACGGTCAAAATACTGCCTCACCGGTTATTTACACTCGAAGGAAACGATATCAGGACAGTAATCAATATCAGGCCTGAAGACGCAGCACTTGGAAGTCAGGTAATCACTCCTACATTGGACGGCAATGTGACAGTCACAGTACCGCCCATGTCCCATAACGGACACAAGCTGCGGCTGCGTTCCAAAGGCTGGCCGAAAGGCGGCGGAGTCCGTGGCGACCAGTACGTGGAAATACGCATTGACATACCTCATTCACTTAGTCAAAAGGAGCGGGAGATATATCTGGAGCTGGCAGATTTACGTAAGAAGGAGGCCACACATTGAGCGGATACTATATCAGGATTCATAAAAGTTCTTATGAGGACGTCCCTGAGAACAACCGGATCACAATTGATGAATTGCCTTTTCAGCCGTTGATACTGGAAAGGCTGGCGGCGCTTGGGGTAATTGATATTCAGGAAAGTACAATCCCAATTGATCAGGTAGACCGTGTAGCAAAGATCCTGAGACTGAGGCAATTTCTCAGAGTGAACCTGTCCGGAGCCGCCGTGATTTGCGAGTTGCTGGACCGCCTGGAAGAGCAGGATGACGAAATTAAAAGGCTTAAGAGGCAAAGAGAATAATTAAGCTTCCATTTTGCCATGAAAGATACACTGGTCCAGTCGGTGAAGAAGGCAGCGGGAATTATAGACATCCTTGTATTCAGTGACATCGAGAACGGCGGGATCGGTCTTTTTGATATGGCGAGACAACTGGGTCTCAAACCAAATACTCTGCATAATTTACTGAAGACACTTGTACATTGCGGTTATGTAGAGCAAAGGCCGGATTCAAAATATGTGGCGGGGCCCAAATGCAAAGCAATAGGCACAGTAAATATTTATGCTGCAAATACCGCTTTAAATAAAGCAATGAGATCAAAAGTCACTGAACTCAGCAAGAAAATTGACAGTAAACTCGCCGGAGCACTTGGCTGTTATGCTTCCTTATACAGATGCGGCGAGGGAAAACAAAAAAATATCCTTGATGAACTTAAAAAAATGGCCGGCATCCTGAAAGACGAATTGTTCAGAGGATCAAGAGGATCAAAATGATAATAAAAAAACTCACGCAGACGATATATATAACAAGGGACGGGAAAAACAGAGCCTGGCTTGAGCTGGATGATTTTAATGATTCTTATGATGCCCATGTCAGCGCATTTATTAGCGGTGAATGTGTTGCTGACAGCATAAAAATCTGTTCCGGGAAACAGGAAATACTGCTCCCCGAGGTACACGAAACATGCGGCTGCTCCATAGTCATGAAAGGACAAAACGGACTGAGCCAGTGTTTCATGTGCACTCTTAAGCCGGTAAAAAAATGGCGTATTTCGTTTATAAATTCCTCACACGAAGATCTGGGCTATGAGGATTATGTAAACAGGCTCGGGGAAGGCTGTCTTCGCCTGACAAAAAGGGCGATGGATATTATTGATACCTATCCGGATTTCCATTACTCAATAGAACATTATTGGTGGCTGCGGAGCATTGAGCAATACGGGGATGAGGAAACATTTGCCAGGCTGAGGAAATATTTTGACAGCGGCAACATTGATCTGATGTTTCCCCACTGCGGTGTTCATACCCACTGGCATGGTTATGAGCAGCTGCCGCGTTCAACCTATTATTCCGGCTTGTATGCAGGGAAACGATGGGGGACCAGGGCGAGTTCCGTGATGTTTGCCGACATTTCAGGGATGTCCTGGTCAGCTGTGGCTGCTTATGCTGACGCCGGTGTGAAGTATGTGATGAGCCTTTATAACAGCTTCAGAGACTGCCCGGACAATGCTGATATGCCGCAATGTTTCTGGTGGATGGCACCTGATGGCAGAAGAAAGGTACTGATGTGGACGC
>JAQUNY010000296.1 GCA_028717405.1 Eubacteriales bacterium | reverse complement strand
AGCCGGTGAAAAGGGAAAAGGTGGCTGAACCACTGGCAGAATCGCACGGAGACGTTTCTTCAAAGAAGACTCTTGTCAAAAATGCCAAAGTCGGCAGGAATGATCCCTGTCCCTGCGGAAGCGGCAAAAAATATAAAAAGTGCTGCGGGGCCTGAGTACAGGACATAAATATGGACTACAAACAAGCGCTTGATTTTATACACAATACCAATAGATTCGGTTCCAAACTGGGCCTTGACAACATGAAACATCTGCTGAGCCTGATGGGAGACCCTCAGGACAGGATCAGATATGTCCATGTGGCCGGCACAAACGGCAAAGGATCTACAGCATCATATATCAGCAGTATTCTGAAAGCTGCGGGATACAAAACAGGTTTGTACATTTCCCCATATATCGAAAGATTTACCGAGATGATACAGATCTGGAATAAAGAGATAGCTGAAGCGGAGCTTGCGCGGATAACCGGATTTGTTGCTGAGAAGATCAGGCAGATGGTGGCTGAGGGGATGAACCATCCCACAGAATTCGAGGTAGTGACTGCAATCGCGTTCCAGTACTATTTCGAGCAGAGATGCGACATTGTTGTCCTCGAGGTGGGGCTTGGCGGCAGGCTCGATGCGACAAACATAATAAAAACACCGGAAGTTGCTGTAATAACTGCTATAGCCGCAGACCATACGGATATCCTCGGAAGCACACTGGAGGAGATAGCGGGTGAAAAGGCCGGAATAATTAAAGAGGACGGGCGGGCAGTAATATATCCGCAGGCGGCAGAAATAGAAAATATCCTTAAAGGTGCGGCGTTGAAAAGAAAATCTGAAGCCATTATAGTAAAAGGTTCAGAGATAAAACAGTCACGGTTTGGGGCATGGGGCCAGGAATTCGACTATGACGGGGTCAGCGCTCTGAAGACAACGCTGATCGGCGACCACCAGCTGAAAAATGCCGCAACCGCTATCGAAGCTGTAAAAGTGTTGAGGGGCAGAGGATGGAAAATCACCGATGCAGATATCCGGGAAGGGATAAGCGGCGCAAGATGGCCGGGAAGACTCGAGATACTGATGAACGAACCTCTGTTTCTGATAGATGGAGCTCATAACGCCCATGGAGCGGCGGCCCTTGCCGAAGCACTGCAAAAATATTTTCCCGACAGGGAAAAAGTATTTATATTGGGAGTATTAAAAGACAAGGATTACAGAAGCCTTATAGCTGCGACTGCAGGAATGTCTTTTAAGTATATAACCGTTACGCCCGAATCTCCGAGAGCGCTTGAAGCGGAAGCCCTTGCCGTTGTTGTCAGGGAATATTGCGACAATGTCAGGATAAGTGATACAATAAAGAATGCTGTTGAAATGAGCCTGGAGGATCTGCCTGAAAACGGCATGGTCTGTTCATATGGCTCCCTTTATTATATAGGAATTGTAAGGGGAATCCTGGCCGGCAGGAAGAAGTAATGAGAGGAGCCCATAATTGCTGGATTTTAAGCAGGAAATATCAAAATTCAAACCGTTTGATACCGGAACTCTGCCAGCGGAAGATGCCGCCCTTACAGATGATGCTAAGCAATCCATAGAGCTTTATAACAAGGCTCTCAGCTGCCTGGAAAGCAATAATGCGGATGTGGCGGTCATACAGCTCAAGAGGGCGGTCATGCTCAATCCCGCTTTTACGGAGGCTATGAACCTCCTCGGGATTTGCCATGCAGTCGACGGTGACTATAAAAAGGCTTTGGAGATTTTTAGCCAGGCTGAGAAGGCCGATGATAAAAATTCAGATACTGCGATGTATGTTTATGCCGCAGCCGTAATGCTTTATGGCAGGAGAAAAGCTTCCTCGGAACACGGGAAGATGAAAAGAAAAGGCAGGGTAGTGTCTTCCGAAAAAACAAAACGCGGTTTGTCAGGGATATGGAGAAGCAAATGAAATATATCAGTACAAGAGGCTGGGAAGGAAAGGCAACTTTCTCCGAGGCGGTGAGGACCGGGATAGCGCCTGACGGAGGCCTTTTCACGCCTGAAGGAAAAGTCCGGACAGTGGGTGCGGCGGATATGGCGGCCATGTCGTCAATGGACTACAGGCAAAGAGCTTCTGTCATCCTCTCCCGTTTTATTGACGAATACTCGCCTGATGATCTTGCAGACTGTATAAGATATGCATATGGACGCGGGAATTTCGACACTGATGAAATAGCGCCATTGTTCAGGCTCAATGAGTACATATCCGTGCTTGAGCTCTGGCACGGGCCGACCTCAGCCTTTAAGGACCTGGCGCTTCAGATAATGCCGCAATTTATGACCAAAGCAGTGAAGTATACAAATGACAGCTCGGGTATCCTCATCCTTGTAGCGACTTCAGGAGATACCGGCAAAGCCGCGCTTGAAGGGTTTAAAAATGTTGAAGGAGTAAAGATACTTGTATTTTATCCGGACGGAGGCATCAGCGAGGTCCAGAGGATGCAGATGGTGACACAGGAAGGTTCCAATGTAGAGGCGGTCGCGGTAAAAGGTAATTTTGATGATGCCCAGAACGGAGTTAAGGAAATATTTGCCGACGCCGGTATGAGAGAAAAGCTTGCCCGTGCCGGCTATGGGTTTTCATCGGCGAACTCGATCAACTGGGGAAGGCTTGTCCCGCAAACAGTCTATTATTTTTCAGCCTATGCGGACCTTTTAAAGCGAAAAGAG
>JAQUNY010000295.1 GCA_028717405.1 Eubacteriales bacterium | reverse complement strand
ATGTATATGCCGGAATCCGGGATGTTTTCTACGGACGCATCCCTATTTCAAGCGCCTGAAAGCATCTGTAAAATCATTTTGTGTTACATAATTCAATCGAAGTTTTGGCATGTGCTTTGGCAGCAAGTAGCACCATCTGGCTATTTCATGCCAAAACATCCTTTGCCTGCACGCTTGCAATATCTCTATTTTTATCCTGGAGTATATTTATTATGCCATAGGGTCTGAATAGTTACGACGGCAATAACCGGCAATTTTCAGTACAATCCGACTTAATAAAAGCGGCTGTTTAGAGCCATAATCAGTATAAAGCCGAAGCAGATTATGTTATAATTGTCATGCGGAAAATGCTTGAAATCAACCATCATGTCTTCTATGCAGGCATTATTTGAACCGCTATATGTATATATGTAAATGTTTAAAACTGAGGAAAAGGCAGGCAGTGTTAAAATGAAAAAGGCAGTCCAGTACGGTGCGGGAAATATAGGACGCGGATTCATAGGTCAGCTGTTCAGGCGTTCAGGCTACGAAGTAGTCTTCATTGACGTAAATCTCGAAATAGTCAATGCTATTAATATGTTTCATTCATACCCGATAGAAATAATGTCAGAAGATGATCCGGGAGAAGAAATCATAGACATGGTCAGAGCTGTCGACGGAAGAGACCGTGAAGCCGCATCCGACGAAATTGCCGGCGCAGATATCATGGCCACCGCCGTCGGAGCAAACATCCTGCCGCGCATAGCCGGCACCATTGCATCAGGCCTTATGAAAAGATGGGCTCGCGGCAACAGCTCTCCTCTTAATATAATTGTATGCGAAAACCTTATCGACGCCGGTAAATATCTGGGAGATCTCATTAAGAAAGAGCTGCCTGATCCCGAAAAAGCCCTGTTCGATGATAGGACAGGGCTGGTTGAAGCCTCTATTGGCAGGATGGTCCCCATCATGACACCTGAAATGCAAAAAGGCAACATTCTCAGGATATGCGTCGAGCCATACGACACGCTGCCTGTGGACAAGGCCGCCTTCAGGGGCCCTTTGCCTGAAATAGTAAACATGGTGCCCTACGAGCCCTTTGACTTCTTTATACGACGCAAGCTCTACATACACAATCTCGGACATGCTGTCACAGCTTATTCCGGCTTCCTGCAGAACTATAATTACATATGGGAATCGATCAGGGATCCATATATAAGGATACTTGTCTCCGGTGCCATGCAGGAATCCGCAATCGCGCTTTCTATGGAATATAATGTGCCCCTGCGGGAGCTTCTTCTACATGTGGACAACCTTATAAACAGGTTCGGCAATCGCCTGCTCGGTGATACCAACGCAAGAGTCGGAAAAGATCCTGTGCGCAAGCTTGCTCCCGGAGACAGGCTGACCGGGTCGCTTGAACTGTGTCTCAGGCATGGCATATCTCCTGCATTTATTTCGGCAGGCATAGCGTCAGCTTTTTGTTTCGCCGAAAAGGGAGACCCTTCAGCTCTGGAAATACAATCTTTTATCGCTGAAAATGGCATAGCCGGTGCTCTTGCAAAATACTGCGGGCTTGAAGGCACTGGAGCTGATGCTGGTGATACCGCTGCTGCCGCTATCGGTGCTACTGATACCGGTGCCGATGCTGATACTGCTGGTGCTACTCCTGCTGATGTTGGTGCTACTCCTGCTGATGTTGGTGCTACCCCTGCTGATGCCGGTGCCGATGCTGATACTGCTGGTGCTGATGCTATGCCAGGACATAGAACCGTCCCCTGTCTCACAGGACACAGAACCGTCCCCTGTCTTACCCATAAAACAATAGAATCAGTTATATCATTTTATGAGATGTATAAAGAAAAGGCCGGCCTTGACCAGATACTGGCCAAAGCCGACAAAATTAAAAACAAATGAGTTTCTTACTGCCCGGGAAGCCTGAAATCCCTTGATGCCATCGTGCACTCGACGATACATTTTTCTGCAGTGACCCCCCTGAATTTGAGTACAGGATCTGATTTTGCCACAGCTGCCGCAATGGACTCTTCAGTTATCTCTTTGGGTGGCTTTTCATCTATTCGGGAGCCGACATATTTGAATCCGTCATCTCCGCAAAGGGCATATTTACAGGACCAGTCACACCTCTTTGTATCAATGGGGATATATTTTATGTTCTTTGTTTTGCCGTTTAATTCAATTTTTATATCAATTCCTCTATTCGATGGGATTGCTGCGACAGGGCATGCTTTTATGCACTTTCCGCAGGACGCACAGTATTCTGAAACACTAACTGATTTCTCATCTCCGCCGGCTATGGCGGCGGTGCTCTCTCCACAGCAGCTCTTTCCGGGTTGACCGCTGCAAATGATATCGTTTTCAATTCGGGCGTCAGTTACTATCGCGACAAAGACCTGGTTAATACCATGCTCCCGGCTGTATACCATACCGTTATAAGTAAGCTCGCCCAGACCCGCCGCGGCAGCTGCCAGAGCGTTTGCAGCTGAATTTGCCAGGTATCCGCGCGGGGTAACTACCTGCGTGCCAATACCCATCAGATCAAATGTGTACATTGCCTTATACCAGAAACTGTTCAGGAATTTGACCGCACTATGTGCAAGATAGGATAATTGACGCCTTACTTCGTACTGTGCAAAGACATACTGCCCGACGGCATCAGCGGGAGGCTTTCCGGCCGTTTCCACAGATGC
>JAQUNY010000294.1 GCA_028717405.1 Eubacteriales bacterium | reverse complement strand
TACATGACGAAGAAAGGGGGGCGGGCAGATGGACAAATTTCTCACACAAAGGTTCTGCGACAGATGCGGCGGGGACTTGGAAAGCGGCAGGATAATGTCGATGTTCAACACAGACTGCATCTGCATGGCATGCAAGGAAGCCGAAAAGCATGACAAGGACTACAGGAAAGCGGTGGAAGCTGACATTGCCGAGATCCGGAAGGGCAACTACAACTACGAGGGGATAAGGGGTGTGGAAACAATGGACAAAAAACATATCACCGACAAGATAATCGAGCAAATCATCATCATACGGGATTCAGGCGTCTGCAACATGCTGGATGCCGCGGGAGTACAGAGGGCTGCTTATGACAGAGGTCTGCACGAGCTTGTGCTTTTCATACACGACCACAAAAAGGAGTACTCAAGCTTCATACTAACAGGACAAAGATAAGCCTGGAAAGCCTTATCATTAATTAAACCAATTGACAAACAGGGAGCCTTGGCGGCTTCCTTTTTTATTGCCAAAAACATAAAACGGAGGGGGGTGGCTGGCATGGCGGGAAACAAGCGGGGCCCGAACAAAGAACCTACGGCTTTGAAGATATTAAAGGGCAATCCCGGGTAAGAGAATTGATTCATGTATGGTTATTTTATTATTGTTGTATGAGCCAATTCAAAAATATAGTTATTATGTTATAAAAGCTCGATCAATTTCAGTTAATCCAGCATCTATTAACATTTTCGCAAATTCTAAACCGTCAATAAGGCGAACATTAGTCTTTTTGGCCAGTTCATGAGCTTCAGTAGTATAACTATCTCCTGTTGAAACGACCCAAGTAGCGTATGTATAGTCATCATCAATAACTTCTTTTTGATCTTTATACCTTGATATCTGCTCTACAGCCCATTGTGAGGTTTCACCGCGGTGCTTTTTCGCTTGTATATAGAAAATAAGTTTTAGAGATTTAAATATAGCTTTAATATCAGCATCGGCACCTTCTTCTTTTCCACTCTCGTTCTTATGAGGTATGTCCACAGGATAAGCGCCCATCTTTTCAAAGTACCATTTAATTAGTTTTTCAAATCGGTCTGGTGTTAGTTTTTGTAAAGATGATAAAAGGCTATCAGCTAATGAATCAATAATTGATGAATATAACTCTACAGTTTTTTTCTCCTTATAAGCAGTAACTGTTTTTTCAATATCCACTTTCAAATCTGAGATGCAAACATTTGTCTGTCTCACTTTCATGCGTGATATGAGTGCGTCTTGAGCATATTTATCTCGGGATATATCCTTTTCAATTAGTTCAACTTGAATATAGAAACCTAAGTCGATTTTTACATCGTCACGGTATAAATATCCATCTATTAACTTTATATCAATTCCATTCCAGTCTTTTAAATTAAGATTATTTAATGATGATATAACTTGAACATCGCTAGTTATTCTATAAACAGAGAATGTACTCCATGAAGGCACAAGAACCCAGTCATTGACTTTGAATTCTTTGATAAACCTCCAGAGACTATATCTCGCACGTCCCTTGCTATTCCAGACTTTCATATTTGCTTCTTCAAAAAATTCCCAATCTTTAGCTTTCATTAATTCAATAAAATTATCAATTCTTAAAAGGTCTGAAAAACCAATTGTAAGGTAACCTTTTTCCAATAAAGGATGTGACACTTCAGCATGGTGTGAGATTCTATGTAACCAATAATTTTTTTCTTCCATTGTAATTTCTCCCACTCGTCAATTTTTATATGGTTTATTCTTATTTGCTTACTAAATAATACATTACTTTAATCGTCAATTTCATATCTATTTTTGACTATACTTGCAATCACCTCTTCTCTTAACCATTCAGGCTGCAGTACTTCGCAATACGGCAGATATTGCAACGCCCAGAAGACCATGCCTGTTGGTACGGCTTTGAATGTCGCGATAAAGTTGTCCGAACCATCTCTGACTATCCTGATGTCGTGACCGAACTTGTCAATTACATCATTGAGTATTATGTGGTCGCATCTTATTGATATGGTTTCCTCCTCTCCACTGAACATATAAATGCTTTTCATTGCATATTCTGCTGGATTGAAGCCTTCAGGAGCCTGTACAGCATTGTTGCCGGTCATTTTAATGCCTTTTATCCTGTCTACGCGGTAATAGCTGATGTTGTCATAATCGCCATAGCTGCATATAAGATAGTAATGCTCATTGGCATGTACAAGGCTAAAGGGGTTGACAATATATTTTTCATTGCGTCTGGGCTTCAGTTGCTTGTCAAAGCCATATTCCATATATGTGAATGCCACTTTCAGCTTTTTGTCTATGGCTTCATCGAGCAGCTCTATATTGTAGAACACCTCTCTGTTTTCTGTCTTGGTGTTGGATTTTATCACCACGAGGTTTTTGTAGCGTTTTCGTTCATGAACACTTAAAACTGACTGCACTTTCTTTACCAGATCCACGGTGTATTTTGACGAGATGCCTGTAAAACTGTAAAGCGAATCCATAATAAGTCGCGCTTCAGGTAAGGTGAACTCCCTTTCGCGCAAATAATACCCCTTCTTATTATCGCTGTATATTGAAATGTCATATCCAAGGGTGATTAGAAGCGAAACAGCGCTATAAACAGTGCGGCGGTCCAATTCCAGGCCATAAACCTGCTTTAATTTCAAAATTATCTCCTGCATCGGCATGATGTGGTTCTC
>JAQUNY010000293.1 GCA_028717405.1 Eubacteriales bacterium | reverse complement strand
CTTTCCGCCGTTTCCGGGAATTCGGTCTTAAGAAGCCTCTCCAGCTGTGCGATCCTGTGTTCGAGCTTTTCAGGGAAGAATTTGAAGCCTTCCCCTTCAGAGTGGTAGCCAAGCCGCGGGTCCTTAATGCAAAAAGCAGTCAATTCGCGGCTGTTTTTGATTTCGCGAAGCACGATCCCGCGCATTTTTTCAAGATTGTCTTCCGGTTCTATTCCGCGCCCAAGCATATCCCGGCGCAGATAAAATTCGAGTATATTATGTCCGCTGTTAAATAATATGCCAAGTGTGGCCGCAACACTTTGCTGTTCTTCCTTTTCGCCGTCGGCAGCTTTAAGGCCGTTTAATGTTTTTAAACCCTGGCTCCAGTTTTCAGCTATTCTTCCTGTAAGAGTCAAAGCCTCCTCAAGAGTATGTCCGCTGAGCAGCGCTTCGCCGATACGGTCGCCGTCTGTGGGGTCAAGTGTCTGCCAGGTACGCGGAAGCGAAAAATTCTTCGGCTTTAACTGCAGTTCCCAGACCGGCCCATCATGCATAGGACCATAATAGCTGAACATCACATTAAGCGGATACTGCGAATAACCCGCTTCAAATTTTTCCCACGCCGTAACCACATCATCCGCCGCTGATCTGCCCCATGTGATACCGGCAAGCCTGCGCAGGAATCCTTCTTCATCATTGAAGGATGGCTCGAACGCCAGTTCTCCGGCAGCTTTGCTCATCAACGACGGATAATTTCCGAAATACCAGCACTGCATTACGCCTTCCACCCCGTATTTGAAAGCTTCCGCATATTTTTTATACAGGATGCCGGGGACAGGTATGTACGGCACCGATGCAAGCTCGTGCGAACAGCAGACCTGCATTTTTGCAAAGAGTTTCTTCGACTGTTTACGGGCTTCTTCAGCAGTTATGCGAAATAATTCGGAAGGGCCGGCACATGCCAGCCAGTAGTCAACGCCAAGCCTGGTTTTGCCAAGCTGCTCCTCATATAGCATGTCGTCGAAATTCTGCATCACGCAGGCATCATCAGGCACGTGTCTCACATAGTCGCGTATGGAATCATAATCCCAATACCTGTGCCCATAGGTCCAGCTAATAAAATCGGCCTCCGGCGCGACCTCCCGCATGCCTTCCCTCAGCACGTCAACTGTCTGTGCGAGCACCTGTCCTGCCGGCATGTTTCCACAGTTGGGGCACTTAATTGTAGTAAATCCGGAGGCGCAAGCCGTCAGCCTTTCGCCCATGGTTATATCAATAAAGCCTCCCAGTCCCGGGGCAAGCTTAAACAGACTTTTCACTGCCTCCACGCAGTATTTACGGCCAAACTCGGTATTAGTACAGAATGCCTTCCCATAACCTCGCCCGCTTCCGGAGTTGCCAAGCACCTGCGGATATTTCTCCGACATTTTGGCATCAGTGAACGCCATCGGCTCTATTGCGAATATATAGACCTTTATCCCGTATCTGGCGCATTTTGTGATTACTCTGTTCAGCTTGGCGATACGGGCTTCCGATCCCGTGCCGTTCTCTTCAATGTAGCTGGAATATACAAGGTCTGAGAAGCGCGTATAGATCCAGACACCGTTTGTGCCGTCATGAGCCAGCCTGTTCAAATATTCGTCAGGATAGTAGTCGACATCGTCAGACAATTCATCACCGTATTTCGGCGGGCGGTTGATTGGCGAAAAAAAACACCTTGTTATCCTTGAGCGGATATGGGGGCTTCTGGCAACCACACCAATGGGCAGGCACGGGCCTTCCCTGCGCCTGTATTCATCTTCGATCCAGATAAGCGCGCGCCGGATTCCTTCTGTATCTGAGGCCTCAATTACAGCCTCTTCTTTCCCTATTGATATGCGATGAGATTCAAAACAGCCTGTATTACCGAATTTTATTATTATCGGATATCTGTTGCCTGATATGCCGTACACATCAAGGAATTTCCTGAAATCGTCATGTGCCGTTTCCAGGAGGCCCTTACTGTCCCGAAATTCGGTCGAAATATATGCCCCCTCCGCCAGGACTTCACCCTCACAGGCTTCTCTCTTTCTGAAGCTGCTAATGCGTTCTCCGTGAACCGGCTTCCTCAGTAATTCAAGAAACTTCAGGGGCGGCTGCTTATCAAAAAAAGGATCGAGTTTGACTTCGCGCTTCATCGGGCAACTCCTCCAAATACATTTATAATATAGTTACAAAATTATGATATCATAAAAGTAAGACAGGGGACGGTTCTGTGTCCTGCAGGGCAGGCTGTGACAGGGGACGTTTCTGTGTCTTGAATCCTGACGGTCAGACAAGAGTAAGACAGGGTAAGACAGGGGACGGTTCTATGTCTTGAAGCTTGATACTATGTCAGAAGCAGCGGATACAGAAGAATAAGGCAAGGGATATAAGCCTTACCCTGTCCCCTTAGGGATATTCGACTTAGAGAGCAAAGGGCATAGTCCCATCACTTGGGCACACTTCCCTTTATCAAGACACAGAACCGTCCCCTGTCTTACTGACTGTCCCCTGTCTTACTGCACTGCCTCGGACACAAGACACAGAACCGTCCCCTGTCTTACGACACAGAACCGTCCCCTGTCTTACTGCAGGGCAACCAGAAAGGACCTATTATGAAATCAACAATGAAAGCAATTTGCCATTTTATGGACAACACATCCGAGATAATTGATGTAGCCTCGTCCGAGCACGGAAATATCATAACTG
>JAQUNY010000292.1 GCA_028717405.1 Eubacteriales bacterium | reverse complement strand
TTATGACAATTTAAACGGGAAGCAGACTCTGGAAATCCAGGCAGGTGGCCAGCCGGAAAGCCTTACGCCGGATGATTCACACGATGCAAATCAATCTGAAGCCTTTATCAATATCATCAATGGGAAAACGGACGGGCTTGAAGCTACTCTGGACAATGCCCGCAAATGTCAGGCTGTTCTCAGCGCAGCATATAAATCAGTAAAAGAAGGGCGCTGGGTAACGATAGATGAGATCGTGAGGGCATAAAAGATAAAAGAATCATATTACTAATGATTACTAAAGAAAAGGGGATGACATTCTTGAAAACACAGAGAAAATATGCCGCCATTCTTGGCAATCTGGGAAACACTAAAGACCGCTTCTGCGGTGGGTACAAGGACAATCCGGACACTATGGAAATGCTGAGACGTGCTTCGAAAATCGAAAGTGTCCGGGGAATTGAGCTTGTCGGGACCTGGGACGTAAGACGCGATAATTACTGTGAGGTAAAAAGAGCATTCGACAGTCTGGGGCTTTCGTGCGTCTCCATTATCCCCGACCTTTTTGCCGATAAGCTGTGGGGCAGCGGAAGTATTGCTGCAAAAGATAAAAGCGTCCGGATCAAGGCAATGGAGTATTTGCGCGTTATGTGCGGCATAGCGTTGGAGATGAACTGCAAGATCATAAACATTTGGCCGGGCCAGGATGGGTATGATTATCCGCTGCAGGGTAATTATATCGAAGAAAGAAAGCACATGACTGAAAACATAGCAAAGATCGCTGCAGAATTCCCACAACTTAGATTTGCACTGGAATATAAGGCAAAAGAACCCCGCACACATTCTTATCTGGCGAGAATGGCAGACACGCTGCTGGTCTGCCTGCAGACAGGGATGGATAATGTCGGGGTCACAATTGATACAGGCCACTCTTTCCTGGGAGGTGAAATTATTGCCGAGGCGGTAGTGCTGGCCAAAGCGGCCGGAGACAAGCTTTTCCATATGCATTTCAATGACAATTACCGTTCGTGGGATGACGACATGATTGTTGCTTCGATTCATACGGTAGAGTATATTGAACTTATATACTGGCTTGATGAATGCGGGTATGGCGGATGGTTTTCCATGGATCAATACCCTTACAGGGAGGACGCTGCCGGTGCAATATCGGAATCTATCCTGTGGCTCAAAAAATTTGATATATTGGTAGATGAAAACCGCGAGGCACTCAGTAAATACATAGCTGCAGGTAATGCTGTCGCAACATCACAGTTCCTTCGGTCTCTGATATGATCAGGCAATAGCTGAAAATACGTTAAGTATAGAAAATGAAGGCGGAGAGGGGTATAAACATGGACGCGGAAAGTGTATTCAGAACAATGACCTTAAGGGAAAAAATCGGGCATACTGTTGCTGTCAGACATAATTCCCTGATTGCTTTGCCTGATCTTGAGAAACATTTAAAAGAGAATCCATATGGTGCAGTCTGGGCTATGGGCAATTCAAAACTGATTGAAACAGGAAACGAAGATATCCTGGATACCGGCGTTTCAAAATCAGAAAGGTATAAAAGATGGTTTAAGAAAGCCAATTCATATCTTAAGACGCCCTTGCTTGTCGGTATTGATGCCGGAAGGGGAGCGCAATATAAGATCAGTGACCTTTCGGAAACAAGCAATGCGACAGGTATTGGTGCGACGGGAAGGCCGGAGCTGGCAAAAGAGCATGGAGTATGTGTAGCATCAGAAATCAGATGCGCCGGTGCAAACTGGTGGTGGAGCCCTGTCATTGACCTGGCAAGCAGGTTTTTAGCAGTCAATATTGGCAGGGCTTTTTCAGATGACCGGCAGCTGCTTGCAGAAATGGCATGTTCTCAGATAGAAGGTATACAGTCACAGGGCGTAGCAGCAGCTGCGAAGCATTTTCCCGGGCCTGGGACCAGGGAGTACAGAGATTCCCATATCGCGTACTCCGTGAATAAAACCCGGTATGAAGAATGGGAAAAAACTCAGGGAGTAATATACGAGAAAGTGATAAATACGGGCGTATACTCAATAATGGTGGGGCATATGGCTTTCCCTGCCGTCGATGATACAAAGGTTGGAGGAAATTATGTTCCTGCCACCTTGTCTTATAAAATCATTACCGGACTTTTGAAAAATAAAATGAAATTTAATGGAGTCGTAATTACTGATGCCATAGGCATGGCGGGACTCAGCACTCTCTTTGAACCTGGCAGGCTTTATGTGGAGCTGCTTAAAGCAGGTAATGACGTCGTGCTTGGACCAACAAGCCTTGATTATATTGATGTTGTGGGAAAAGCTGTGCTTGAAGGAGAACTGCCTGAAGAAAGAGTCAATGATGCGTGCATGAGGGTGCTTGCACTTAAAGAAAAGCTGGGGTTGTTATCTGAAAATTATCAGGATAGTACTATAATAAATGAGGAAATTCTGGGAAAAACAAGGGCAATGAACAGGCGGGTAGCCGAAAATGCAGTTACACTGGTGTGTGACAAAAACGGCAAACTGCCAATCTCTGCCGGAAGCGTTGGGAAAGTGGCTATAATATGCTCTGCCCATACTAAGGATATAGTTGACAGAGTCAATACGATGAAAGTTGAGTTCGAAAAAAGAGGGGCTGTTGTGAATGTCAGGCGCCGCCTTGGTTCTGACGAAGAAAGCAGGAAGATTGCCGAAGAAAATGATCTGATAATATATGCCGCATTTATAGGTGTGCATGCGC
>JAQUNY010000291.1 GCA_028717405.1 Eubacteriales bacterium | reverse complement strand
AACTCTCCGGCATATTCCAGCATCCATGCATTTTCCCCTCTGTTCTCCATCCTGCTTTTGCACCTGCTTCCCCGCCTGTCCGCTTCCGGAGCCTTCATTCTGAGACAGAGCGGCCACCTTGTCTATTATTTCATACAGCTTATTCTTAAAAGTCTGCACAGTAAAAATATCTATTTCGCCCTCCAGCCGCAGAATGATCTCAGAGCCATTTAATATTTCTTCTGTTTTTAATTCGTCTGTCAGCTCTTTTGCCATCTTATTATTCCATCCTTTCCTGAAAGCATTATGCCATCCCGGTAAAAATCCCTCTTGCTGCAAAGCAGGCCTTCAGCCTTCTGTTTCCTGCCGGGCAGCCTCTTCCCGCAGCAAAATTTCCAGCATTTCCAAACAATTTTCGTAGTTGTCAGTATTATGCATAATGGTAAAAACCATAATATCTCCAATAAATCCCGAATCAGAAAGTATGCCGCTGTCAGCAACATTGATCCCGTAAATCCTTTCTTCTTCACCATTTTTTCCCTTAAGGCGAAATAATTCAAGCCCTTCGGGATCAGAAGCCAGATCGCCCTCACCACCAAAACCCAATCTTGCAAGAGCATCTTCAAGCGGCATAAAAACGCCGAGAGCGCAATATTCCTCAAGGTAGGCCAAATCAGTTATGCAGACATCGATCGCTCCTACCGCCATATTCACCGTCAGTCTTTCCCTTATTGACGACTGGAAGCTGTTCTCTACGGGATTAGGTAACGAGTTCATGTCAATTCGCGGATTACTGATCATGTCCGAATTTTCGGTTATCTTTTGTTTGATAACATCTGTATTAAGAGCATAAATTTCGCCCACAAATGATATGCTCATATCGTAGACAGGTCTGTTAAAGAAATTAACGACGAGAACAATCGCCAGAACGGTAATTGATATGATTGCCAAAGCCCTGTATTTGTAATGGTATAGGAAATTTTCAAACCAGACGCGGGAAAAGATTTCTGCTGCGCCTTTACCTCTTCTTTGACCCTGATTCCCGTCCTCATTCTGCAGGTGATCCTGACCATCGTCAAACCCCAACAGCAGCCTGCTGGCACTGTCTATTTCCTTCATGGCCCTGTCCGCCTCTTCCTGCGGCATACCCTTTGCAACAAAATACTTATATTTTTTAAGCAGGACATCATATCTGGATCTTATGTCATCGTCATCGGCATCTTCATGCAGGTCGAGCAACTCTAAGGCAGCCCTGCGTTCCGCAGCAGCTTCAGACTGAATCTGCATATTGCTCTCCGTCCCTGTGCCAACAGGCTTATCATTATCAGATCCCGGCATGCCCTTGTTATCCTTCCCTTTTGTCTGCAGTTTCACACCATGTCTCCCTGTTTCATTATGACACCACTACCCTATTCTCTGGGCTTCATAGTCGGAAACAGCAAAACATCCCTGATCGATGCCGAATCCGTCAGCAGCATGACCAGTCTGTCTATCCCTATCCCAAGGCCTCCCGCAGGAGGCATTCCATATTCAAGTGCATAAAGGAAATCCTCATCTGTCATATTGGCTTCATCATCCCCTGCTTCTCTTTTCTTAGCCTGGTCCACAAAACGCTGTCTCTGATCCAAAGGATCATTGAGCTCAGAATATGCATTGCCCATTTCACCGATAGCTGTGAACAGCTCAAACCTTTCAGTATACTCCGGGTTTTCAGGTTTTCTTTTTGTCAGGGGTGATACCTCAACAGGATAATCGTATATGAATACAGGCTGAACAAGCTGTTTTTCAACAGCCTCCTCGAATACTGCATACATGATTTCTCCGGGCGACATGTCCTTTTTTTCGATCCTGACTCCGATGCTTTCGGCAGCTGTCCTTGCACCTTCCACGCTGTTTATGGAAGCGAAATCCAGTCCTGTATACTTCCTGACAGCTTCGACCATCGTCATCCTTTCCCAGGGCGGCGTCAGATCTATTTTATTACCCTGCCATTCCAATATCATTGTCCCGTTGACATCCGCAGCAATCGCAGAAATCATTTTTTCCGTCAGATCCATCATGCCTTTATAATCATTGTATGCTTCATAGAGCTCCATCATTGTAAATTCAGGATTGTGTTTTACCGAAATACCTTCATTCCTGAACATCCTGCCAAGCTCATAAACCTTATCCATCCCACCTACAATGAGCCTTTTCAGATAGAGCTCCGGAGCTATTCTGAGATAGAGGTCAATGTCAAGCGTATTATGATGTGTAATAAAAGGCTTAGCCGCAGCACCTCCGGGTATCACATTGAGAAGCGGTGTATCAACTTCAAGGAAACCCCTTCCCTCGAGAAAATTTCTGATGCCGCTGATGATCCTGCTTCTTGTTATAAAGGTATGTTTTACATCCGGATTAACTATCAGGTCAAGATACCTTTGCCTGTACCTCAGATCAGTATCCCTCAAGCCATGCCATTTTTCGGGCAAAGGCTGCAAAGATTTTGAAAGCAGTACTGCTGATTTTGCCTTGACTGATATTTCGCCCCTGTGGGTTTTGAAAACAGTACCGGTGATTCCGATTATATCGCCTATATCAAGCCTGAGAAACTTTTCGTACTCCTGTTCACCGATCTCATCGATCCTCACATATACCTGTATTCTGCCATCCCTGTCCTGAACGTCGCAGAAGGATGCTTTCCCCATGCCGCGCTTCGACATGATTCTTCCGGCTATAACAACCTCACTGCCCTCCATTTTTTCAA
>JAQUNY010000290.1 GCA_028717405.1 Eubacteriales bacterium | reverse complement strand
CCTGAGCGCGGACCCGGCGGTTGATATCCCCGCCGACGGGGCAAGTTCGGCGGCGATCACAGCCACCATCCAGGATGGTTCCGGAGAGGCCGTGGTACAAGGCACCTCGGTGACCTTTTCGACAACCCTCGGGGTTTTCCCCGATGGGTCTACGACGTACACGAGGTCGACGGAAAATGATTCAGGAGTAGTCGTGGTTGCCCTGAAATCCAGTATTGCCGGAGAGGCACGGGTTACCGCCTCCTCCAGCGGGACGTCGCAGGGGGTGACGGTTCAATTTATTGCGGTCCCCGATGTGCCCGCCACCCTTTCGCTTCAATCGTCGAAGACAACCGTGGCATCGAACGGTTCCGATAACGCCACCATCACCGCTGTTGTTCTTGCCAAGAGCAACGCCGTGATAAAGGATGTTACCGTATCCTTCTCGTCTTTCACCGCCGGAGAAACCCCCACGGCAGGACAGCTGAGCGCTTCAAACGCGGTGACGGATGCCGATGGAAAGGCCAGCGTAACCTTCTCCTCGGGGCCGGACAAAGCGAACCATTACGTGTCGATAGGAGCCTCCGTTTTCGGCATAGAAGAACAGCGCTATGTCAATGTCGAGATTACCGGAACGACCGTGGCGCTTTCCGCCGACACAACGAATATAGAAGTGGGAGCGTCCGCCGTTCCTCTGGGGATCACCGTTAGCGACGCGGGGGGGACGGTCGTCAAAGGAGCCCCCGTTACCCTGACCGTCAGCCCGGCAGGAAGAGTTACCCTGTCGAAACAGTCCGGGAATACGAAGGACAACGGCAGGCTTGATGTGGAGATCCTGGGGACCGCCTCCGGGACCGTGACCATTACGGCCCAATCCCTCGGTGCGGAAGCGAGCCGGGACTTCGTGGTGGGAGAGCCGGGCTTTGTTTTCGGGATTACCTCCCCGGAAGAAGATCCCGCTTCGCTCTATACGGGAAGCTTTCTCCCAATTGGGGTCAACGCCCCCGACCAGGAAAAGGTCCTGTTCGTGACAACAGTCGGAGAGCTGACAGGCGGCGGTGGAACAGGCCGGGTAATCACAGTGCCGGTATCGGGAGGGAGGGCTTCGGCCGTGCTCAGCTCCGATACCGCGGGAGTCGCGACCGTCTGGGTGATGGACGAGAGAGACTCCTTTACCAGCGATTCCCTCAAGGTCGACATCTATCCGCCCGTGAGCGAGTCATCGCAGATCGCCCTGCAGGCGAGTCCGACGGTAATAGAAACAAACGCGGGTGACATCAACACGTCCACACTGGTGGCGACCGTAAAGAATGCCGACGATCAGATCATCAAGGGCGCCCCCGTTGTGTTCTCGATGGAGCGAGCGACCGGCGGCGGGGAATTCATATCCCCCTCCATCGCCTACACGAACAAAGAAGGGAAAGCAACGGCGACCTTTACGTCCGGGTCCCTCTCCTCAGACGCGACCGGGGTGAAGATATGCGCCTCCGTGGCGGGGATCCCCGCAGCCGGGTCCAGTTGTGCCTCCATCATCATCGGAGGCACCGCCGGCGCGGTGACGATCACCCATGGCACCGTCATAGAATCCACGAGTAACGATACAACCTACCGGCTCCCCATGTCCGTCCTTGTGAGCGATTCGGACGGCAACCCCGTAAAAGGCACCGCCGTTTCTCTCGGCGTCTGGCCCACACGCTGCGCCACGGGTTACTGGGAAGAAGTTGAAGAGAACAAGTGCGAACCGAGGTATGAATGCGTTCTGGACAATGAAGATGCAAACAGAAACCTGATCCTGGATCCCGGGGAGGACGGGAACGGGGATGGGTTCCTTACGCCGCCCATATCCGCGGCAGGGGAAATCCCCCCCTATGTCACCACCGACGAAAACGGGGTTGCCACATTCGACCTGGTATATCTGAAATCATCAGCAGTCTGGGTCGAAACCGAGGTTACGGCCACCACCCTTGTGCTCGGTACGGAAACAAAATCGACCTTCACCTTCTGGCTCCCCTATCTGAAGGATGAGGCGTGCCACCTGCCGCACTCTCCCTTCCACACAAAATCCGTGACGCTTGTCGCGGCGCCCTCCACGCTTGCAGCGGACGGGAGCAGCCTCAGCACCGTAACCGCCATAGTGACCGACGCCCTGGACCGTCCCGCCAACGGAGAGATCGTGACATTTTCGGTCACGTCCGGCACGGGGACGGTCAATCCGGCGTTTGACGTAACGGCCAACGGGATCGCACAGACGACCTATAGGGCCTCCAGTGCCCCCGGAACCGAGACAATAACGGCCACGGTACTCGGTTCTGAGTGCGCCTCCGCGACGGCGGATATCACGCTGACCCCGGCCGACTTCCCGACGGCCGACTTTGAGTCGGCAGACCTGGGCGATCAAAACCATGTCCTCTTTACGGATGCATCCGAACCCTCCGGGTCGACGAAAGCGTCCATCGTTTCGTGGTCCTGGACCTTCCGGCGTGCCAGCGGAACGGTGGTAACCACATCCGCCGCGCAAAATCCCGGGAGCGTTTCTCTGGGGAGTTCGGGATTTTACGTGGTGGAGCTGACGGTGACTGATGCCCTCGGCGCCCGGGACACCGTGATAAAGGCGGTAGAGGTGAAGAGCCAGACCGTGCCGCCGACGGCGCCGACGGCCGACTTCAACTGGACCGATCTGGGCGATGGTGATCACGTCCTCTTTACGGATGACTCAACGGCGGTTACGGGGACGACACTGACCTCGTGGTCGTGG
>JAQUNY010000289.1 GCA_028717405.1 Eubacteriales bacterium | reverse complement strand
AGCATCAGAAAAAAGGAAACGTTCTGCCCGAAATTTCTGGGATTGCCTGATATGTCAATATCAATATTCAAGGAGCTGGGCTCCAAAATGATATCTCCTGAGATCAGGGAAAAGAATGAAAGGATAAGCGGCTGGAAAAACTACAGGATAATAGGGGAAATGTTTTCAATCCCTGATAAAGAAATAAAAGCAGCCATAAAAAAGGCCGGAAGGGTCTGGGATGATTTCAGGGCGAAAAGCCTCAGGGGCTTCGCAATAAACGACATATTGCAGAAAAAAGCAGGTTCAGGAGCCGATGCCGGAACAGACAGCGGCGGCAGGCCTGAAGAAAGAAGAAATGGCACTGCTCCGGCGCAATCCAGCCTGAAGCTGCATTCCAACGTTATAAATATCGGGTTGATGGGGTATGTCTATAATATCTGTGACAACTATATAAGCATGGACATTATAGGAAAGCTTAAGGAAAAAGGAATAAATGTCATAACCTTTGAAATGCTGGGCCCGGAGATACCATACAGCAATCTGAAGCATTTGAGGAAGCCGCTTTTCTGGACCTTCAGCAATTATCTCCTCGGTGCGGGACATTACTTTCTGGATCAGGAAAACATAGACGGCATCATACATGTAACGGCATTTGGATGCGGCCCGGATTCATATATCGGAAAAATGATGGAGCTGCTTTCAGAAGAAAAGAAAAAACCTTTCCTGACGATAAGAGTTGACGAACACAGTGGTGAAAGCCACCTTATAACAAGGGTCGAAGCTTTTACAGATATGATAGAGAGAAAAAAAGCACTTGATGAAGGGAGGATAAGCTTATCATGAAAATAACATTCCCACACATGAGTCCGGTGCCGGTATACAAAAAGCTGGTAGAGCTTTTGGGCCATGAACCAATAGTCCCGCCGCGCCCGACACAGGAAACCATAGACCTGGGAGTTAAATACTCGCCTGAATTCGCATGCTTCCCTCTGAAGGTGATACTGGGCTCATATATAGAGGCGATCAGGATGGGCGCTGAAATGATATTGACTTCAGGAGGAGACGGGCCATGCAGGGCCGGGTATTATGCGGAGCTTCACAAAAGAATATTGGCGAAGCTGGGATATAATATGGACTTCATAATATTTGACTCTGTTTTTATTAATTTCCGTGATTTTATGCGAAAACTTAAAATATTAAAAGGAGATCTGACCGCAGGCGAGGTAGTAAAGGTACTTAAAACTGTATACAGGTTCTCTCAGTCTCTTGACAGGTCAGAAAAAAAACTGCAGATCATCAGGGCATACTCACTCTCTTCAAAGGATTGTGATACTGCATGGGACAAAATCAATAGAATATATGACAAAGCATATAGTTATTCAGATATTGACTCTGCAGAATCGAGGGCATCAGAGCTTATAGAAGGCATCCCGGTATTCCGGGTAAAAGAAGAAAACAAGATAAGAGTGGGAATAGTTGGCGAGATATATGTAGTCCTGGAAAGCTCAGTTAATATGGAAATTGAAAAAGTCCTGGGAAGACTCGGAGCAGAAACAGAGCGCTCACAATACCTGTCGGAGTGGATAGACAGATATATGCTGCCATCATTTATAAGAAAGGCATACAAAAAAGATAAGCTTGATAAAATTGAAGCAAAAGGAGAGGATTTTATCAAGATAAATATTGGCGGCCATGCAAAAGAGACAGTTGGATTTATCAAGGATTTCAGAGACCGCGGTTTCGACGGCGTTATTCATCTGATGCCTTTTGGATGCCTTCCTGAGCTGGTCACTCAGACAATTGTGCCTTCAATAACTGAAAAAACAGGTATGCCGGTCCTGACCATGCCAATTGATGAACAAACCGGTAATACAAACAATATAACCAGAATCGAGGCGTTTATCGACCTGATAAAAAGCAAAAAATTCACTGCTGCAAGAACAGCCGGTTCAGCTGCAGGCTCAGTTTAAGGCTCGGTTTAAGGCTCAGTTTAAGGCTCAGTTTAAGCTCAGATAACAAAGGGGAGAGATCTTTATGAAAGAAGTATTTATGGGAATTGATATAGGATCAGTAAGCACTAATATCGTTATTATTGACAGACATTTAGAGCTTTTATTCGAATATTACGCAAGGAACAACGGACAACCGATCAACTCCATAAAGGTCGGACTTAATGTGGTCAAATCACAGATACCTGATAATTTCCAAATATGTGGTGCAGGCGTGACAGGCAGCGGAAGGCAGCTTGCAGGGACAATGATAGGTGCAGATGTCATAAAAAACGAGATCACGGCACACGCCGCGGCTACAATACATTATGTGCCTGATGTCAGAACGATTTTCGAAATAGGCGGACAGGATTCCAAAATAATCGTAATAAAAGACCAGATAGTAGTTGATTTTGCCATGAATACAGTTTGTGCAGCGGGTACCGGATCTTTTCTTGATCATCAGAGTGAGAGGCTGAAGGTACCGATAGAACAGTTTGGCGAACTTGCGCTGACCGCGAAGAAAAGCGTCAGGATAGCCGGAAGGTGCACTGTATTTGCCGAATCAGACATGATTGCAAAACAACAGTTTGGTTTTTCCAAAGCGGAGATAATAAACGGTCTTTGCGAAGCGCTTGTGAGAAACTATATTAATAATCTGGGCAGGGGGAAAACACTGGCGCCGCCTTTTGTCTTCCAGGGAGGTGTCGCAGCCAATATTGGCATCAAGGCTGCTTTCGAAAAGGAAATAAGGCACGAAGTCTTTGTCCCCGAGCACTACAGC
>JAQUNY010000288.1 GCA_028717405.1 Eubacteriales bacterium | reverse complement strand
CATTCGGCTATTTTTTTCTCGCTTCGTCCCATGGATTCGTAGTGGACGCGTATGTTCACGATGGCTTCGTCCCATGGATTCGTAGTGGACGCGTATGTTCACGATGGCGCTGAAACCACGGGCGGAATTGTCGCGGGACTGTCCGCCCCTGCCCGGGATGGCAGGGCTGTTGCTCATATTCCTGGGTTCGCTGCTGTTTGTCCCCATATAATTATTTCCTTTGCGCTGTTGTTCTGTTTTGTTACTATCTCCTGATGTCCTGTCTTGATACTATTTTATGGTGTTATGCCTGGGTTTAATGAAAATAATTTTCACTTTTATTATAACTAATTGTATAAAATATGTCAAATATCAAAAATAATTTTCAAACAATATTGAAAGTGCCGCCTTCATTATGATAATATTCTGTTAGCAGTAATTATTGATTTTTTATTTAACCAGAAAAAGGAAGGTGTGCTGTCATGCTTGATTATAAGCTGAAAATTGGTCTCGTGCCGGAAAGGCGCTTTCTGCCGGGTCCCAAGAGGACCGGGATATTCAATCCGGATTATGCTGTCGCCAATAAAAACAAGGCGCTGGCTTACATCAGGGAAAATTTCGCCGATGCGGACACGGAATTTTTTGATCTCGAATTTCTCAACGAAGAGGGCTTGCTTAGTCATGTCGACCAATGCGAAAAGGTTGCCGCGTATTTCCGGGAGAAGGAAATTGACGCGCTTTTTATCATCAACTGCAATTTCGGCAATGAGGAAGCGGCGGGTAAGATTGCGCAGCGCATGGGTAAACCGGTGCTGCTCTGGGGCCCCAGGGACAGGGTTTTTGACGCCGACGGCACCAGGTATACCGACACACAGTGCGGTCTGTTTGCAATAGGCACACAGCTAAACAGACACGGCATCCGGTTCTCATATATTGAAAACTGTGACATTGAAGACAAGGCTTTCAGCGAAGGACTGAACAAATTCCTTTCTGTGGCGTGTATGCTCAAAAATTTCAGAAAACTCCGTATCGTCCAGGTGGGGTCAAGAGTAAGGCCTTTCAACAGCGTAATGATCAATGAAATGGAGCTCATGGAGAAATTCGGCATAGAGGTCGTCCCGGTCAATATGGCCGAAGCTGCGGACAAGCTTAACAGGATCTATAAGGAAGACAGGAAGAAGCTTGAGGCTGAAGCATTGAAAATCAGGGAAAAAATCGACACATCCTCTGTTGACGATGAACTCCTGATCAAAATGGCGGCGTTCATTTTTATGTATAAAGAGTTTGAAATTGACCACAAGGCATCCCTGATGTCGACCGAATGCTGGACATCCATGAATCTTGCGTTCGGCGCAATGCCATGCCTGGCGATGAGCGTCCTTGCGGATCTGGGGCTTCATGTGCTTTGCGAATCCGACATTTACGGAGCTGTTACGGCAGCGCTGCTGTCATCGGCGGCAAGGGGGAAGGTGCCTCCCATATTCGGCGAATTCACTTCCCGCAACCCAGGCAATGATAATTCAGAGCTTCTCTGGCACTGCGGGCCTTTTGCCCTGTCCCTGAAGAAAGAGGGAGTAAAGGCAAGGCTGTTTAACGCAAGACCGAGCTGGCAGCTTAAGGACGGCGATTACACGCTGGCAAGGTTCCAGGCCGCAAGGGGCAAATATTACCTGCTTGGCGGCAACATAAAAACCACGGATGGACCGGAAACATTCGGCACATATATTTGGGCAGAGATACCGGGTCTGACGAAGGTCGAGAGGAAACTGGTAGAAGGCCCGTATATCCACCATGTCAGTGAAATCTGCGGCAGCTATGCCGACACGCTGAAGGAGTTTTGCAGGTTTGTGCCGGAACTGGAGTTTGATGACCTTTATAATTGAGATCCTGCTGTGATGTGCCCGTGAAAGGCCGGCGACACGTTTTGATTACCGGCAGCCTTAACAGGGAGCATTTCGGTAATATATGTCTTGAAGGGATTGAATAAATATGCAATTGAATGGTTTTATGCTTGACATGATAAAGAGCGAGCTGGAAGATGCGGTTGGCGCGGAGAACGTGAGTACGCGGCCTGTGGACAAGCTTGTCTATTCGGTGGATTATTTCTGGCTGTCAAGAATGTGGGCTGACCGCGGGGAAAGAATGCCCGAAGCGGATATAATCGTTTCTCCGGCAGATGCTGCGGAGACGTCGGCGGTGCTCAAGATAGCCAATTATTACAGGCTTCCCGTCACAACATGGGGAGGCGGCGGAGGGACACAGGGCGGAGCGATACCTGTTGCCGGCGGCATCCTGCTGGATACGAAAAGAATGAACAGGATTTATGAGATAAACGAGGAATCGATGTATTCCGAGTGTGGCACCGGGACTATTTACAAACACCTTGAATGGGAGGTAAATAAAAAAGGCTATGCCACCATGCATTACCCAAGCTCGCTCAACTGCTCTACAATAGGCGGGTTCCTCGCACACAGGGGGATAGGGGTCGTATCTACAAAATACGGCAAAATCGACGACATGGTCCTGCAGATGGAGGTCGTCCTTCCAAACGGGGATATCATTCACACCTCTCCGGCTCCAAAGCATGCCGCAGGTCCGGACCTGAACCAGATATTCATAGGATCCGAAGGGACACTTGGCGTAATGACAAAAGCCCAGATGAGGATATATGTCCAGCCCGAGGCAAGGAAATTCAGGGGCTTTCTCTTCAGGGACCTTACAGACGCTTTCAGGGCGGGGAAAGTGCTCCTCACCAAAATCAAACCATCGTTCATGAGGCTTTATGACGAG
>JAQUNY010000287.1 GCA_028717405.1 Eubacteriales bacterium | reverse complement strand
TATTTCGATGGCTAAGGCTGCTACCGAAATAATCATGATGAGATATAAAAACGGCAATACGCGGGATTATATAAAAACCCTGAAAACAGGCGTGATCCCGCATTATGGGGTCAAAGAAGCCATATTCCCATTCAATATGTTTCATGAGGTTGATCCTGTACTGGGACCTGAAATGCGGTCGACCGGAGAAGTGCTTGGTATGGCTTCATCCTTCGGGCTGGCATTCTTCAAGGCACAGGAGGCCACACAGGTGCCCCTGCCTTCTTCGGGAAGCGTATTGATCAGTGTTGCTGACCAGGATAAAAAGGCAGTCCTGGATATTGCCGCAAGGTTTATCAGACTTGGGTTTGAAATTTACGCGACGGAAGGGACGGACAGATTTCTGAAAGAAAATGGGATCGCTTCTGTGTATATCAAGAAAGTTTATGAAGGAAGACCTAACATAGCCGACGCCATAATGAACAAACAGCTCAGCCTTGTTATAAACACTCCTGCAGGGAGGCTCAGCAAGACCGATGATTCGTATATACGAAAAGCAGCGATAAAATATAAAATACCGTATATCACTACAATAGCTGCAGCGGCCGCGAGTGTCAGCGGTATCGAGGCTCACAGGGTGGCCTTACTGCCTTCGGACAGCAAGGTGGATGGAGTGATGTCGCTTCAGGAATACCACAGTAATATTTTCAGGGCTCCTTGAAAACAACAAGCTGCGCCTGAATTATATAAATAAAGGTATACGGCAGGTCTGCCCAATGAGCTTGAGGATTATCTACGGAAGATCCGGAAGCGGCAAGACGCGCTTCTGCCTTGAAGAAATTAAATCTGAATTACTGAAGGAACAGGTTCAAACTCAGGAGCCGGAACAGGAGACTGATTATAACCCGGTATCAGTGCTGATGCCGGGGAAAAGGATCAGGCCTGGCATGTTGCGGCCTTCAAAGCCTGTAATCCTGCTGGTACCGGAGCAGTTCACCCTGCAAGCTGAAAAAGATCTTTCCGAAACGCTTGGTATAGGCGGAATAATAGGCGCACAGGTACTTAGTTTCAAGAGAATGGCATTCCGGATTTTTAATGATGCAGGGGGGTCGGCATACCCCCGGCTTAGTCCTGCCGGCAGAAACATGATGCTTTTTGGAATACTCAGTGAGATCAGCGGATCGTATCCCGGGTTTAAAGGTTCTTTGCTTCAAAAAGGATTTGTCAGTGAACTGTCAGGAATGATTTCCGAATTTAAAAGATGCGGTATGACGCCCGCAAAGCTCAGGGAAGCAGCATTCAGTATCATAAAAAACCAGGATAATGAATTTATGAATCGGCATCTTGTTAATAAGATAAACGGTCTTGCCGATATTTTCAGCAGATATAATAAAAAAGCCGCAGAAAGCTATGCTGATCCCGGAGATGATTTGAATGCTGCGGCTGAAAAACTTGGATCGACCCGGATATATGATGGGGCAGAAATATGGGCTGACGGGTTTTCCGGCTTTACACCGGTTGAATTATTTATGCTGAGATCTCTTCTTGCATGTGGTTGCAGGATCAGTGTAACTATGTGCACAGACAGCCTTTCTGCTGACGAAAATGATGTTTTCAAGCCTGTGCGTGACACCTGCCGTAAACTTGTAAATATGGCTGAGAACTCAGGTATAAAAATCGAACCCGGCGTTAAGCTGCCTCTTCAGGAGAAAGAAAATCAGGTGCCTGATTTGCCGAGATTCAGGAAAAGTATTGAACTCAGCCATCTTGAATCAAATTTTGATGCTTATCCATATAAAATATTTACTGAGAAAACCAGGGATATTTCACTGCATGTATCGCCCAATCCCTTTGCTGAAACAGAAGATACAGCTGGAGAAATAATCAGGCTGTGCAGAGATCGGGGCATGCGATTCAGAGATATAGCCGTGATCGCAGGAGACCTGAACTATTATTCAAAGCTTGTCGAAGTAATTTTTCGGGAATTTGGCATACCTTGTTTTATCGATGAGAAAAAAAATGTTATGGATCATCCGTTGATAAGGATGCTCCTTGCTTTGTTCGACATCATTAATAAAAACTGGACACATGATGCCATGTTCAGATATATAAAAACCGGACTGGCAGGCATAGATGAAAACATGTCGGATCATCTTGAAAATTATGTGCTGGCCTGCGGTATCAGGGGAAAAAGCAGATGGACATCTGAAAAGGACTGGGATATGAAGCCCGGGATAATGCCTTATTTCGAGTATGAAGACAAGGATAATAATGACGCTCATACGGAGAAGGACATCATGGCGCTGATAAATGAGGCAAGGCGAAGGATAGCTGTACCTGCAGGCAATCTCTGTGAAAAGATATCGGGGAAGAAAAAAGCTTCGGAAATATGCAAAGCGCTCTATAATTTTTTTGAAGCTGCAAATATTATCAAAAAAATCGAAAACACAGATTCTGTAAGTGTGAATTATAATGGCAGCGGACAGGCTTCAGAATACCGTCAAGTCTGGGATATGCTCCTTGATCTCATGGATCAGGCTGTGAATGTGGCAGGCGATGCTGAGATGAGTATGGCAGACTTTGCAGAAATGTTTAAAGCCGGGATGGATGTGTCGGAAACAGGGCGATTACCGGTCTCTTTGGATCAGGTGATCGTAGGGAGCCCTGGCAGATCAAGGATACACAATATAAAGGCTTTATTTGTTATGGGTGTCAATGATGGTAATTTCCCGAAAATCACCGGCAGTGAGGGCATCCTGGCAGATGACGAGAGGACTGCTCTTAAAGAAGCCGGC
>JAQUNY010000286.1 GCA_028717405.1 Eubacteriales bacterium | reverse complement strand
TGAGCGATACTATCTGCCGCCGCCTGTACTATGTTTTTATCCCGGTCGACTCCAAAAACCTGATAACCCATTTCAGTTAATGTGACTGCGAAACTGAAGCCGAACCTGCCAAGACCAAGAACTAAAAATGTTTTCATATTATCCGGATATGCCGGTTTTCACCTCCGTGCCAAAATAACGTCCGATCCTGCCGCATAAAATGATTGCCGCAAAATTGCTGTTTACATTTTATCATATCAATTCTGCAGAAGACCTGTATATATTTGAATTTATATTTATCCAACATTTATCCTTCCCTCAGGCAGTTCGTATTTTTTCTGATGTGAGCTGCCATTTGTATTAAAAAGTGCTGCGGCTGTGAATGGACCTATCCTTCCAATAAACATTGTTAAAACAAGCTGTAATTTTGATGCAGTTTCAAGTGAGGGAGTTATTCCTGTTGACAAACCCACCGTGCCGAAAGCAGATACTGATTCAAAAAGGACCTGCATCAGACTGCCTTCACGGTTTATCAACAAGACTAAAACAGATATTATAACCATAAAAATACTGAGCGCAAAAATAGAAAAAGATTTAAAAATCACTGTCTGGGGCACTTTCCTGAAAAACAGCCCCACTCTGGAGTGCCCTTTGATAAAAGAAAAAAGTGAAAAAATTATCACGGCAAATGTCGTAACCTTTATTCCTCCGGCAGTTGAACCGGGAGCAGCTCCGATGTACATCATCAATATATTGACAAGATTGGTTGAATCCTTCATCTCAGATATGGCAAGAGTGTTAAACCCGGCTGTTCTGGCAGTTACACTGTGAAAAAATGAATTAAGCAACTTTGACTGCCAGCTCAGTTCACCCAGTGTGGCGGGATTGTTATACTCTGACAGAAAAATAAACACTGTTCCAAAAACAAGAAGCACTGCTGTTGACGTCAGGATCACCTTTGTGCCCAGATCAGGAAGCCGCTTTTTCCTTAAGGCTGAAATATCCATCCAGACCATAAAACCAAGCCCGCCGGTTATTATAAGAAAGGCGGCGGTCAACAAAACCAAAGGATCGCGGTTAAAGGCGGACAGGCTTGAAAAAGGTGCTGAAGCGCTCCCTGTCAGGTCAAATCCGGCATTGCAGAAGGAAGAGACAGAATGAAAAATACTCTTCTTTATACCTTCTCCTAAACCGTAGATTGGTATAAACCTTATTGAAAAAACAGCTGCACCGGCGGCTTCAAATATGAAAGTGAGTTTCAGGATCTTAAGCAGAGTGTCAGTCAGACCGGAGAAGGAATATTTATTCAAAGATTCCTGCAACGCAAGCTTCTCATGTATGCCTATGTTTCTTCTGAGAAAAATAAAAAAGAAGGTCACCATAGTCATTATGCCAAGCCCGCCTGTTTGTATAAGAAACAGTATAAGCCAATGCCCGAAGGATGACCAATATGTGTTTGTATCATAAACGACCAGCCCGGTGACACACACTGACGAGGCAGCTGTAAAAAGCGCATCGGTAAAACCGGTGGGCTGTCCGGTCCTGCTTGAGACAGGCAGCATGAGCAGAAACGAAGCGGTCAATATAAGGAGCGCAAATCCAAAAACAATAATACGGATCGGAGTTTTTTTAAAAGAAGGTATGTAGGATGTAAAGTTTCTGATACCTGTCTTCCTGCAGAACGGCAATTTTTCGCTTTTTAAACCTTTACTGCACATGGGCGTTACCAATTTAAGCCTTTCATCATCAGTGGTTTCTAATGTGTCCCTTTTTAACGTGTCTCTTAGTAACTTTCGAAATTATTTTGCCTCCAAGCTTCACTATCTCCACCATCGGGATTATTGAAAAGGAACATGCGATGACCAGCCCCCATTGAGCCGCAGTAAGGTGAGAGACTTTGAATATACGGTTAAACACGGGGATTATTATTACGGCAACCTGAAGCAGCGCAGAAATAATAACAGCCCCAAGCAGGTGCGGATTAAAGGGTATTGCCCTGCCGAAGACCGAGTGAGTATTGGAGCGAACATTATATGCGTGGAAAAGCTGGACAAGGCCGAGTGTGGCAAAAGCTACCGTAATGGCTGTGGTATTGTCTTCATAAAGTGTTGAAGCCACATAAAAAGACAGAAGCGTTATCATACCTTCAAGCAGGCCCTGGTAAACGATATTGGTCCCCATGCCTCCGGCAAAAAAACTTATTCCGGATTTTACCGGTGGCCGTTTCATGATATCTTTTTCTGCCTTTTCAAAACCCAGGGCAAGAGCCGGAAAAGTATCGGTTACAAGATTCACCCAAAGAATGTGTATTGGGAGCAGGATCGTCCAGTTCAGCATGGTGGCGACAAAAAGAGTGAGAACTTCTCCAAGATTGGCAGAAAGCAGGAACTGAATGGCTTTGCGGATGTTGCTGTAAATCTTGCGCCCTTCCTCTACAGCTACGACGATTGTTGCAAAATTATCGTCTGAAAGGACCATGTCGGAAACACCCTTGGAAACATCTGTCCCGGTGATACCCATTCCTATGCCGATATTTGAAATTTTGAGGGCGGGGGCATCATTTACTCCGTCGCCTGTCATTGCGACGACTTTCCCGTTTTTCTTCCAGGCTTCGACTATCCTCACCTTATGTGTGGGCGATACTCTTGCATATACTGAGTAATCTTTGACTTTATCAATGAAATCGTCATCACTTATCAAATCAAGTTCAATGCCGGTGATGATTTCAGAATCCTTTTCTGATATTCTAAGCTCTCTGGCTATTGCCGCAGCGGTATCACGATGGTCGCCGGTTATCATCACTGGCCTCATACCGGCTTCGCGGCATACCCTTACCGCATCCTT
>JAQUNY010000285.1 GCA_028717405.1 Eubacteriales bacterium | reverse complement strand
CTGCTTCTGCAGCTGCTCTCTTCAGGATACCGGTCCGCTCCTTTTCATCATCGCCAATTTCAAAAGAATCAAACAGGAGGCTGCTCTCAATTTCGGACACTCCTCCATAATAATCGGCGGCTTCGGTGAAACAGTTTTCCATGTGTCTTCTCTGTTTTTCAAGCTTGCTTCTGTCCCTGCTCCTGCATTCGCCTTCGATATAGACCTTGTCGCATACTATGTTTGTAGCTTTACCACCATTTATTATGCCAATGTTCGCAGTAGTTTCGGCATCAAGTCTCCCCAGCTTCATATTGTCGACAGCCCTTGAGGCCATCTGTATCGAGCTTATTCCCTTTTCGGGCTCCACTCCGGCGTGGGCTGCCTTTCCTTTAAGATATCCCCCGATTTTATATTGAGCCGGCGCCTTAACTGCAAAGGTCCCAATATGTCCGCCTTCATCCAGTACAAATCCGTATTTCGCCCTGATCATTGAATAGTCCAGCAGCTTGGCTCCGGTCAGTCCTGTCTCCTCTGCTATTGTAAAAACGGCCTGTATTGAGCCATGGGCCACATTGTTTTCCTTAAGTATCCTAAGGGCCTCAAAAAGGCATTCGATCCCCGCGGCATCATCTCCGCCCAGTATGGTGCTGCCGTCCGTTTTTATGACATCTCCGTCGATAATGATTTTCTTATCTGCTGCAGGCCCGACAGTATCCATATGCGCCATGAATAACAGCACAGGCGCGCTGCTTATGGTCCCCGGGACGCTGAAAATAATGTTGCCGGCATTGCCTCCCGCTCTTTCCCCTGCGTCATCTTCACAGGGTTCATATCCCATTTCCTTTATGACAGAAATAAGCTTGTCAGCCATCTCTCTCTCTTTCAGGGACAGGCTCTCAATTTCCGCCAGGCTGATAAACTCGCTTACCATCCTTTTCCTGTCTGCTCTGAATTTCTGCATACTCCCCCGCCTTTCTTATCTTTATTTATCTGCTGTTCTTTATTTATCTGCTGTTATTGGTACTTCCACCATTAATTGGTGCTCCTGCTGCTGCATCATGATAATGCCTTTCTCCCTGCCGCCATCCTTATCAGAAGGGATCTTTTGATTTCTACTGCGCCACAGGGGCACAGCTCGTGGCAACAAAAGCACCTTATACATCCGTCAAGGTCCACATAAGGTTTGCCCCCCCTCATTTCAATAACTCCCGGAGGGCATACACGGCTGCATTCGCCGCATCCGACACATATATCATAATTGAATACCGGCTTTGGCTTCAGCATATTTACTGCAAATTTCATCATCCCTTTATCAAAAAAGCTTATGGTTTTCAGTGATTTCACCGCCGGAGCCCTGAATCGTCCAATATTTATTTCTCCGGGCGCTGTTCCCCTGTATTCAATACCGCCCGTATCCTCTCTGCAAAGGCCTCTTTCGGCAGCAGCCTTCATATATGGAACATCTCCCGCCTTGAGGCCTGCCAGGCTGAGCGCTGTCAGATCAGTTTCAAATGCATCTTCCCCGGCCAGTATTACGCCCATATATTTGGGGTCTCCGGCAGTAGGTCCTTCTCCGTCCATTCCCCATACAGCATCCATTATATTAAGTCCCGGAGCCGCACTCAGGAAAACATCTACAAGTGCTTCCGCAAACTGTTTATAATCAGACATTCTGAAATGGTATTCAGCTTTCAGAACTCCCGGTACTGCGCCGAACATATTTTTTACCGCGCCGCTGTACGCCATCTGCCCATGGGTCTTAAGCTTCGGCAGGTTTATGACAAGATCGGCTTCTGCTATCGGCCTGATTATCACCGTTTTTTTGATCAGCCGCGCATTTGGGACATCGACTTCAACAGATGATGTGTCATAGTTAAGGCGCACCGGACTCGCAGAAGTTACCGCTCCTGTTCCGGTGCTTTCGCCTGCCAGCCGCAAAGCAACTGAACAGGCCTCCGTCATGCCGCAGACTGAATAAAGCGCCCGCAGTACCGCCGAATTATAGAGGCCGCCCGGGCTATCTGCGATGACAGCCGAAGCCCCTGCGCGAGCAATTATGCCGCATACTCCGGCAACCAGGGCCGGATGCGTAGTAGCGGCGCATTCAGGGCGTTTGGGCATAACCAGGTTTGGCTTTACCAGCACCTTCATCCCCTCCCTTATATATTTTCCTACTCCTCCAAGCTGTTCAAAGCACTCGTCCAGCACACGCTGAATATTCCTGTCGCTGTAATCCGGACACTTCCCTATATAGACTATACCCAATGTCAAACCTGCCTTCCATTATGATAAATTATGAAGCCGGATCATATGGCGACTCCTGCGAATTGCGTCTGATAAAGCTTAAAATATGTTCCTCCCCTGCCGATAAGGTCATTGTGGCTCCCGGACTCAACTATACGGCCTCCATCGATAACTACGATCATGTCGGCGTCTCTTATGGTGGAAAGCCTGTGGGCAATTATCAGGCTCGTCCGGTTGCGCATCAGGGTTATCATTGCCTCCTGTATGTGCATTTCAGTCCTGGTATCAACACTCGAGGTTGCCTCGTCAAGAATCAATATCCTGGGATCCGCCAGCACAGCCCTTGCGATTGAAATCAGCTGCCGCTGTCCCTGGCTCAGATTCTGCCCCGATTCGGTCAGTTCCGTATCATAACCCTGCGGCATCCTTTCAATAAATACATCAGCGTTCGACATTTTTGCCGCATATCTGACCTCCTCCCCGGTGGCGTCAAGTTTTCCATATCTTATGTTGGCGCCTATCGTGTCGCTGAAGAGAATGGTATCCTGAAGCACTATTTCTATGCTCCTGCGCAGCTCGCTCAAGGGAATGTCCCTGATATCTGT
>JAQUNY010000284.1 GCA_028717405.1 Eubacteriales bacterium | reverse complement strand
CTTTCAGGACAGTACGGGCTCTTTGCGCTTGAAACTTCAGACAGAAAAAGGCTTGAGGAAGGCATCAGGCGCTATATCCGGCTAAATACCGGATCAGAGATGTTTATTGGTACAGGATCATCTCCCGGGCTGTTGATGGATGAAGACAGCATTACAATCCGATGCGGAGACAGTATTACGGATATATCGGTATTTAAATCACAGATCCTTGATTTTATGGAGATCAGAGGTGTTTTGCATGCCAGTGAAAACATAATCGATATGTTGAGCGGGAATTCTTTTACTGCAGGGCTCTCCTTTATGAAAAAAGAAAAGTTGCTCAGAGAGAACAGAAAAAAACTTATAGATGAAATAGAGAGCATAAACTGCGCTGTAAACGAAGCTGAAAAGGAAATGCCAAATATATCCGGAAGCGACGGATTCAGAAGGATCGAAGCTATCTTTGAAAATATATTTAAATCCGCTGATGTACTGGGTTCTGTAACCCAGGAATATGAAGAGGCATATAATGAGTCCGAAATTGAGAGGACAGACGGTTTTGAATTTGGAGGGGTTGCAGAAAAGGCTGCCGAGTTAGCTGAGGCCGCATCCTGCAATGTACTGCATGCTGCTGAAGCGGCGGCCGAAGCTGAGCGGTATGAAGCTTTACTTAATGAAGAATTTCAGGCACTTGAGCGGAACAGGCACAAGGAATCTGAATTAAGGGCTGAAAGATGCCTGGAAACAAATGATGAAATAAAGTCGAAGATCGATCAAAAACTTGACGGACTAAGGAAATCAGCAGAACAGACAGATGAAAGGATATCAGCCCTCAATGCAGGTATCAGCGAGCTTATTAACGAAGTGCCATTCAGCTCTTTTGATCTGATTTTGTATGAAGAAGCTGAAAATACAGAGAGCGGCTATTCCCCCGATGAAGAGCCAAAAAATTCATGGTACGGCCTTGTTTCAATATTTACGGGATCACAGGGGGATTTTTTCGACAACATTGATCCTTCCTGGCTCAATACAGACGAGTATGATGAAAATGAGATCGGATCCGGGCCTGATATTGAGACAGACCTGGATCAGGGCAGTACGCCGGTGCCTGGTGAAAGCATTGCAGAGCAGCAATGTGAATTCGGTATAAATATACTTGAAAAAATTATGGAAGCAGGCAGGGCGGCAGCAGACAAAGCTATGATAACAGAATACCTGATAACAAACTACAGCAGTTTTACTTCGCCTTCATCTGTCTCGGCGGGAAGCTATCTCAGAAAGGGAGAAATCGAATATCTGATTTGGGGAGGTTTATCACAATCAGGGAACATACTGAAGTGCGCAGGTTGTGTGTGGTCCCTCAGATTCGCCATATCGCTGATCGACTATTTTGTGAGGAGTCTCAATCCGCATCCTGTATACAGACTGATTTATGCGGCAGCCAAAGCTGCGGTAAAGGCATGCTCCGACACAGTATCTCTGTACCTGGGACATAAGGTGCCGCTGATGCCCTCAGCAGGTTTTATGAATAACGACTATGCTGATTATCTCCGGATATTTTTATTGATGACAATGGCTTCGGATGAAAAAAAGATCCTTGAAAGAGCCTTGCAGCTCATAAAGATAAACAGGATGAAGGCAGGCTGGAACAGCCAATTGTCATGCTTTGCAACTAAATTTGAGATCAGTGTCCGGGCAGAGGTAAGACTCATGTTTACAGGGCTTTTCTTGCCACAGGGTATCAGAAGCAGAAAAAAAGACGGATTCTACTGCAGTATTAATTCAACAACAGAAATGTCATATATGGATGATACCTGCAGATGACGATGCCGGAATTTGCGAGGGGTATGACCGATAAACACCTGACCGGTAAAACGGCGAAAACAATCAGTGAAAAAAGAAGAGGATCCCTGACCGTTGAAGCGGCGCTTGTATTTCCTTTATTTGTTGTACTCCTTATTTCATTCATTTATGGTATTAAAATAATCTGTATCAGACAGGACCTGCACTATGCCGTAAATGAAACAGCAAGGCAGATATCATCAGTATCATATCCCTTATCTTTTTTAAACGGACTTGAAGATGATGCTGCAGAAGCTGCCGGAGTGTCATCAGGAGATGTGCACGAGGTGGATGGGCAGTATGATGGGGATAGCGGGGGACAGGCAGGAGGAGACAATATTGAAGGGCTCCCGGGTGCTGAAGAATACGCTGAAATAATAAAGGACTTATTCAGCTTTGCAGATGAGGATTCTATAACCGGTGATGAGGGACTGAATACGGCTGATTTATTATCATCAGTAATGAGCAGCGCAGCAGGTATCTTAGTTGAAAAGCTGTCCCTGATAGCCGCACGATTTGTATGGGATACCATTTCAGGACCGTACTGGGAGGCTAAACACAAAGCTGAACATATGATAGCAGCCACAATGGCCGGGAAGTATCTTGCATATGCGGGGACTCCGTTAAACAGACTGGAAGTAACACATATAAAATTCCCGCAAAGCAGATTTGAATATGAATATTATATGGAGACAGATTATCCTGAAATTTTTAACGACCTGACCGGCCAGGATGCTTCTGTGATAACACCGGAACCTGATGATTTAATCATATGCGCCGAGTATATAGTTCAGGTAGATCTGCCATTTATCAGGTCGTTTAAAGTTATATTAAGACAGACGGCTGTCGTGAGGCCATGGCTGAATGGCTATGAGAGAGATCCCGGGAATTTTCCATTTTCGTTATTGGGCAGTGATTCGGCAGAAGTCGCTGATAATGTGGAAAACCAGGAGGTACTTGAAGACTTAGGACGCGAGTTGTCGGAAAAGACAGTATACATAACAAAAACAGGAACAA
>JAQUNY010000283.1 GCA_028717405.1 Eubacteriales bacterium | reverse complement strand
CGATCAGCTCAGACAGGATTAGTAACCCATCGTTGAATTGATAACCTCCTGCACCTGGAGCTTTATAGACTCAATATCTGACATTGGGGCATAACTGTTAGCTCCAATTTTGTTAAAAACATTGGTCGTCATGATACTTCTGGCCTTCCCGGTCGTTTCGAAATATTCGACATAATCATAAGTGATCCTGTGCGTTTTTATTATGTTGAGAAAATTATCGATATTTTCCTCCGAATCAAAATAGCTCATTGCATTGGAAGTCTCAATATCTTCAATAGTCAGATAGTCACTTTTTGAGCTGTCCCACGCCACATTCCACCAGGCTGTAGCAAGGACCACCGGTTCAGGATCTACGAGATTTGAAGGGAAGAAAAACATGTGGGATCCCTGCTCTCTCATATACATATTACCGGGGTTATCAGGGCCGTAAGGAATAATTTCCCATCCAATATTGGTTAATCCATATTTCTTCAGGTTTAATCCGAACCATGCATCTTTTACGTACATCGCAGCCTTCCCGTTTCGGAAATCCGTAAGAACGCTTTTGTTGGGTATCACTTTATATGTATGGTAAAGGTCACTGACGAACTGAAGCGCCTTCAAAGCCCTGCTGTCCTGCAGATTGTAAACAAATCTTCCGCCTGTATCTTTATCTACCATTGCCGCAAGATTGGACCTCATTATGGCCGTAGACATTGCTGCTACATTATCGGCGCCTATCCCCCACTGGTCGATCAATCCGTCACCATTGAAGTCATGAGTCATTTTCGTTGCTATATCAACCAATGTGTTCCAGTTCCACTGGCCTCTCGCATCGATCTGCTGAATGTCCTGCACACCTTCTCTGGACAGTATTTCCTTGTTGTAGAAAACGCCTATCGGCGTGAGAGTACCACAGATATAAAAAGCATAATATTTGTCGGGATAAAGCAGGCCATTGATCTGGTCATATTCTTTGTATACGGGATGTTCGAAATCAATAAAATCGTTCAAAGGCATAATGATATTATTTTGTTCATATTTAGGGAAGGCATATGCCCGTGTCATCCTGAAAACATCGCAATAATATACGCCGGCCATAACTGCATTCTCCAGTGATTGCTGCAGATTCGCCCATGATACCATCAGTTCGGGAACAAACTTGCAGTTGTACTTTTCTTCTGCTTCCTTCAGTAACTGTGTTTTTACCTTATCGATCCTGGTGGGAGCCTCAGGATTCGGCCAGACAGGAAGCGACATGGAGCTCACTATTACCTTGATCTCTCTTCCTTTTAAATCAAACTGTTTCTCTTCAGCAACTGGTGTTTCATCTTTTTCTGAGTCTTCGGGTTCCTCAATGGCCTCTTCTGTTGTGTCTCCAGTTATCTCCCCTCCAGTTGTAGCAGCCGGCAGCCCTGCAGAACTTATTATATCTGCGGTTTCCCCGCCGGATGCTTTGGCCGCCGTTGCTGCGGCACTTGTGGCTGCTGCTGTCTTGGTCTTTGCAGATGTCGTTTTAGCTGATGCTGCCTCAGTTGCAGCAGCATCTCCATCTTCCTTCTCGCATGCCCCCAGAATTGCTGTCACCATCATAAGAACAATAAAAACACATACTGCTTTTCTGATTTTACTATTCATTTTGCTTTCCTTCCTTTCGAATTAATTTAACTCTAAATTTTTTCTATGAAGTATATAAAATGAATATTATTGCTATCTGCTCCATCAGTGAATTTGTTCGCATAGCTGAATGTGTTTTATTAAAAGATAATTATGTCCTATGTCCCGGAATACTGTCTGTCGCCGTTAAAGTACACCCAGTGCCCTTTGCACCCTTGGTGCCCTTTGTTCCCTTTTATCCGGCTGCGTTCGTATCTGCTGTTCTGCTTTCCCTGCCAAGATTCGCATCAATATTATCAAGTGCTCTTTTTGTTGCGCCAAGTAACGGTTGCTCTTTATGCCCTGCCCTGGTGTATTGCTGAACACACAGCACAAGTGCGGATCCAAAAAACGGAGCTATCACTCTGTGCAGTTTTCCGTACTGCCCCATACATATATGGAGAAAAGGAATTTTGAGTTCCCTTTTCATCATGCTGGTTGTTCTGATCACTTCCAATAGTTCGTTTTCGGTGTCAGCCCGCATTGCAATCTTTATCATATCGACTCCTCTTGATTCAAGTGCCTTTGCATGTTCCACCGTTTCTTCAGGACTCATCATTACCCATGTATGCGAGGACATCAGTACCTCTCCGCCAACCGAATGTATCCTGTCGATCAGCTTCTTCTGTTTGTCGATCGCCACAGGGCTTTTCGCAAGCTGCATGGGTGAAGGCTCGTACATATCTCCCATTATGTCGCACATTGTGGCACCCGCTTTGAGGGCAGTAAAATGAGTTTCGACCAGATCTTCGTCGGAAAGGCTGTTCTTATTTGGTTTCCTGTAGTTAATAGACAATACCGGTTTATCACAGCAATAATTCATAATACGTTTCAAGTCTTCTTCATTTATGTGCTTAGGATCAAGATGGTCTAAATGCAATGCAAAGGCATCAGCCCCGTCAAAAATGGAATTACGGATCACAATTATGCAGTCCGCAACTAATGTTTCTGTAATCATGGATACCAGAAGAGGCCTTTTATGTGGAATTACAAAAGAAGGTTTCATTTTATCAAATCTGCCTTTCACTTTCGCTAAGATGAAAATGCCAATTATACTGAATTCCTGAGATAATTTTATAATTGAAGGCACTGAAAGCAAATATCAAAGATGCTACTCTTTATTATTTTTGATATTGATTTGATAAATCATGATACAGGTCATTGAAATGAAAAATCAAACAAACTGGTATCGCAACCCGCGCATAATATTTAATCCGGGTTTTTCAGGATACACTTT
>JAQUNY010000282.1 GCA_028717405.1 Eubacteriales bacterium | reverse complement strand
GCTGAAAAATAACGATGATTCTTATGAATCCGGAAATATCAAGGTTGACAGCAATAAAAAATGTTATTTTAAAGGAGTTATAATATATAACAAATCACTGATTCAGGCAATCAGTGCAAAAGTAATAATCGATGCCACGGGCGATGGACTTGTTTCACAATGCGCGGGGGCGAAGGTCCTCGACATAAAAGATCCTCTTTATCCGGAACTGCTCCCCCCTTGTTTTTACATATATATGTGTGAGGGAAAAGCAACACCCGTGAATGAAAAACTGTGCAATACGACAAAGGCGACTCCTCCAAATCAGATCCCGGATTACAAAATACTGGAAGAACCTGATGGCAGGATTTGCCTGAAAGTTAAAGGGATACCCGGGGAATTTGATTATGGCTGTGGGAAAGATTTTAGCGAAGCTGAAAGGACTGCAAAAAATTTAATACCCGATATACTTGATGATGTATGGAGAAAAGGATATAAGAACAAAGTATTTAATTATTATCCGGGTATGATCGGTATACGCGAAGGACGAAGGATAGAGGGCGACTATATCCTTACCATAAATGACGTCAGGGAGAACAGAGTCTTTCCTGACAGTGTTGCTTATTGTGAATTTACAGTAGATACCGGAGTATTTCATGAGGTAGTCCCGGGCTTTCAGATCCCGTACAGGTCTCTGATAGTAAAAAATACCGGCAATCTGCTCGTTGCGGGAAGGTGTTTTTCGGCGGACAGGCTTACAATGTCGGCCGCGAGGATCATGATAACCTGTTGCATGATGGGACAGGCTGCAGGATATGCGGCGGCTGAAGCATGCAGAAACAATATGGATATCAGGGAGATAAACACAAGGCATATCAGAAAAATGCTCACAGATGGAAGCGAAGACAGTGAGACTATGATGATGAAGCTCGAAAAAGGAGTCTTTTAAATAATGAAGCTGGGAACAACGACAGGCAGTCAGGAATATTTATATGATGTAGTTGTCATTGGAGGCGGGACAACTGGTGTATGTGCTGCAATAGCCGCGGCCAGGGAAGGCGCGAAGACGGCGCTGGTCGAAAAAAACGGGTTTCTGGGCGGGAATGCAGCATGCGGCCTGCCATGGCTGGGATTTCACAATTACCTGACGCGTGAATTCGTCGTGAAGGGAATCCCGTTGGAAATCATCAGGAAACTACAGGCTGATGAGGCTGCCACCGAATTTGTACTGGATCCGATATGTTCAAGTGCCGTGGGCGTGAACCCATCAATGCTGAAAATAGTGCTTGCAGAAATAGTTTTAAAAGAAGGCATTGATGTTTATCTCCACAGCATTGCCTGTGAAGCTGAAACAGCTGTACACGCACCATCCGGAGCTGATGGGAAGGTCCTCGGCAGCCTTGCCATTGTAAACAAACAGGGGAAACAGTACATCAAGTCAAAAATCTTTATTGACTGCACCGATACGGCAGATGTTGCGGTCATTTGCGGAGAAGACCATATCCGTGGGCGAAGCAGCGATAACAAAGTCCAGGTCGCATCTCATATTTTTACAATAGGCAATGTCGACACAAATGTGTTGATAAAATATTTTGAGGAAAATCCAGGCCAGATCAGGCCGTTTCCACTTGGCATAAACGAGATGAAGACAATGTTAACGAATCTCAGAAAGGCGCCATTATTCATAATAGGTGCTTTCCCTGACCTTGTCAGGCAAGCGGCTGCGGAGGGACTTGATATCGGAAGGGAAAGAATGATAGGATCCGTTAACCCTTCTGCAGGGGAAATGATGCTGGTGACAAGCAGAATAGAGGATGCCGACCCCAATGACATCAGAAATATAACAAAGGCTGAACTCGAGGGGATCATAAAAATAAGGGATATTATGAGATTTGTCAGGGAATATATGCCCGGAGGGGAAAATGCCAGGATCGTAATGAGCGGGCATCAGGCCGGGATACGGGAAAGCAGGCATATCAGAGGGAAATATTACCTGACAGGGAAGGATCTTGTCGAAGGAAAAGTATTTTGCGACTCAATAGCAAGAGGAGCATATCATATTGATGTGCATTCACCGGATCATAAAGGGCTTGAGACAGAGAAACCAAAAGAGTACACAATACCTTACAGAAGCCTGCTTCCTGCAAAAACGGCAAATCTTATTATTGCAGGAAGGTGCATATCCGCAGACCATATGGCGATGGCTTCAACCAGGGTCATACCTATTTCCGCGGCTATGGGGCAGGCTGCCGGAACAGCGGCGGCAGCAGCTGCAGAGAAAGGCTGCACACCATATAACCTGTACACTGATAAAGGAAGCTTTGACAAGTTAAGAGAAAAATTGAAAAACAACAACGCAGTATATTAGTATTATAAATGGAGGAAACCTGCTGATGCCGGAAAACAGTATATTGTTTGTGAATAAGGATATTATTGCAGAAAGCCGCAATTTCACTGTCAGGATGAACCCTCCCCTGGAGAGCGCAGTCGTCATGCGCGCCGACAAGCCCTGGGAAGACAGGTTTATTGCTTTTTACCTGACTGTGATCGACATAAACGGCCTTCTCAGGATGTGGTATACATGCCGCGATAAGGAAGGGCAGGGCAATATCGCTTACGCAGAGTCGCATGATGGACTCACATGGGAAAAGCCGGATCTGGGCATAGTCGATTACAGAGGTTCAAAGAAGAACAACCTTGTCGGGTTGCATGATCTGGAAGGCTCTGTGATTTATGACAGAAATGCTGAAGGGGGTGCTGAATATCCATACAGGTATTTCACCTCAAGGCATAGAAAAGGAATATTTATATTTAAATCGAGGGACGGGATCATTTGGGAGCCTGAAAAAGGTCCTGTGCTGAACTTTATAGCTGATTCCCAGAACCATGTCTTCCGCGACAGCAGAA
>JAQUNY010000281.1 GCA_028717405.1 Eubacteriales bacterium | reverse complement strand
CCTCAGAAATCGCCATAGCCTCCTGCATGGAAGGAAATAGTATCGGATACAATATGTGATCCCCCTTTCATATATAATGCACAACGATAAAAACGTCTTTGGAAGATAGCAGAGATAGTAATGAAATCAGGAATACTGAGAATCAAAAAAGGCCGGATAGAAAATCCGGCCCGAAATGTCATTGATTAAACCATTATCTTAAGCTAATACATTAAGCTGATACAGTAATGTACTAATTCTCATCTGGTCTCTTCTCATCTCATCTCATACCGTCTCTTCTCATCTCTTCGCGACTGAAATCCTTCAGTCAGTGCTGCTTAAAACAGTACATACAACTTATTATCAATATTCAGTTTTTATATCCTGCACAGGCTGTTGTCCCAGGCATAAGCGAAAATGCAGTCTATTCCATAAGCATGTCCCTTATCCGGATTTTGATTTACATCAACATCGACATAACATCAACATAACATCAACATAACATCAACATCAACCCGTCAGGATTATTGTTCGTAATTATAGCATCAGTCAAATATATTAGCAACATTTTTTTTGCCGCTTTGTTTTTTTTGGGCCGCTTTTTTTGCCGTGAATTGCAGTTTGCAGTTTTTTTTTCGAAGTCTTTATACAGCTTAATATAGTTTTATACCGCTTTATACGGAATAAGGGCGCCCCTTCTGGGGCGCCCTTATTCTTATACTATTTGCTATTGTTATTGAATTCGTTATTTATTACTTCAATACCGCGTCAATATATCCCTGCATTACATCCCTTGTTTCATTAAGAGTCGTGGTAACAGCCTTATTGTATTGTGCTATCTGATTCAACACCTGGCTGGTCAGCTGAGCAGGGAGTGGATTGAACAGGCTGATATTGTCGATGATCGGATCAGCCGCTATCCTGATTATATCCAGAAATCCCGGTATGGCGTCAAGATTATTCATGAACCATGACTGGCATATCTGTGCGTTAACATTGACAACATCAAAGGTTCCTCCGCCCATACCCAATTGCTTGTGCGCTTCCGAATACAGTTCAGCCACTACCTGGACTATCTCGCTGTTGGGGTTGCTTGTGATGTGTGGCATTGTCATTGTATCCACGGATGTCTGATAACGGTTTATATGTTTATCAAAATCCGGGCCTTTAGGCACAGGAGCTACAAACATTTTCTTAGCGCTTTCCGGATCGGTATAATATGAAGAGGAGAAGCTGCCTACAGATAAAATGCTCATGGCACCAAAGCCCTGTTGCATAATATTTTTAACATTTCCTCCCACAAAGGTTACCTTGTGGACATTATACAGGTCACTCATGAACTGCAGAGCCTTTACGGCCTTCGGGTCATTGTGCAGTGTATATGTTACAGAACCATCTGCTCCATATGTAAGCATACGGGCGCCATTTGAAGCTATCAGAGCGTACGCTACATTTGCTTCACTCCAACCCTTCAAGCCCCACTGATCTACGATCCCGTCCCCATCAAAATCCTGGGTTGTAGCAAGAGCGACCTTCAGGAAATTCTCCCATGTCCAGATTCCCCTGTTGACATAGTTTTCCCATATGTCAATACCATGCCTGCTCATGATTTCTCTGTTATATGTCAGGCCAATTGTAGCTCCCGTGGCTTTGCCAAGAAAACAGAAGCCGTAGCCATGCCCTTTCCATTCAGTCCAGCCTTTAACAAAGTTCTCATAGGCAAAAGAATCAGTAGGTATGTATTCATCAATCTTGTTGAAGTAACTGCCTTCAACCATCCCGGGTATTATCCAGCTGCTTGTAACATACTGTACTTCAATGGTTTCAGTTCCCGATAATGCCTTTTCCCTCATTGCGTTCAACGTAAGTGTGTTGTTGTTGGGATATGTGGCTATATAGTTGATCACACAGTTATACTTCTTCTCGATTTCTTTGGAAACACGCCATTCAAGTGCTCTTGCCGGCACAGGATTATCTTCTTTGGGTATCCTGACCACGAAAATCAAATCAATGTCTATTGTCCTTCCACCCAGGTCAATCACTTTTTCCTCAACCGGGTCGCCTTCGCCGGTTTCTGTACCTTCATCTACGGTTTCAGTAGCTTCCGGAGCCTCAGTCTGAGCTACCTCTGTCTGTTCGCCTGTTGCGACGGCAGCTGTTGTCTTTCCTGTAGCCGCGGCTGTTACAGATGTTTTAGCCGCCGCAGAAGTTTTAGCTGCTGTCTTTGTGGCTGCTGCAGTCTTCGCAACAGTCGCCGACGGCTGGGTGTCCTCTTCCTTCTCGCAAGCGCCTGCGACCGCAACTACCATCATAAGTGCAATAAGCAACGCTGCAATCCTTGGAAATCTTCCTTTAACGTTCATGTTATCCCTCCCGCTATATTTGATATTTATATGAAATGCTGACAATCACAGCAGAGCCGGACATCAGCATATTAATTTTTTCTTATTACCGGGACAAATATTGTGGCAGTCTTCTGCTGACGAAAACAATCTCAACGGCCTGCAGGCCGGAAAACCTGACAGTCTATCCAACAGTTTACCCAAAAATGACCCTCCGAATGATTATATACACTGCGACTATATGCACTGTATCCCTGCACCATTATATTATATCAGAACTTATAATAAGTAAACCTCCAGTTATAATATTTAAACTTTCTGTTATACTTACTGCCCTTGTCTTTGCAGGATTTTAAAAGACTGTTTTGATTTATATTAGAAATTACATAAAAAGGTCAAGACCCGTTGCAGCGATTTTGCGAACTGTCCTGGCGTCAAGCCTTTCCTCCCCTTCTCGCGCTGCTATGGAATCACAGTAATCGCTCCGGTAAAGTTCAAGTTTTATCTCCATTGGGAATAAGGGTTTGAAAGGTCTGGCTTTATCTGACATGGAAACAGCCCTTGCGG
>JAQUNY010000280.1 GCA_028717405.1 Eubacteriales bacterium | reverse complement strand
ATTTGGTCGAGTTGGTACCAGTGGATCCCGTATCGATGTACTCAATTTTAAAATTATATTTTTTCTCTGCTTCCTCTATCCTTCTGTAGGCTATAACATTGTCCGGCGCAAAAGCCGCGGCATCGCTCTGGGGAAGGTTTGTCTTGCCTGCCGTGAATATTACAGTCATGCCTCCCAGATCGATTGGCTGTTCGATAATCTTATGCTCAATCTCAACCTCAACATCTGAAAAATCCTGTTCTTCAAATACCTCTTCATACTCATCAGATGCCTCTTCTGTAACCTCCGCCGGTTCTTCCTGAACCGGTGTCGCATCGGCTGCAGCGGCTGTCGTCGCAGATATGGCTGTGGCAGCGGTAGTTTTTACTGCTGCAGTTGCTGTTGGCTTTGCAGTAGTCTTAGCGGCTGTCAAAGACGGCGCTGCAGTCGCGGTGACAGACTCGTCATCTTCTTTCTGACATCCGCCTGCTGCAACAAGCGCAGTCAGCATAAAGACCGCAAGGATTACAGACAATGCCCTGAGTGATTTTTTACTGTTTTTCATCTTTTCTTCCTCCGTTTTATTTTATTTTTTACTTTTGTTTTCTGTGTTCTGTTTTTGGTTTTCGGCTTTTGGTTTTCTTTGCTGTGTATTTTTTCTCGAGATGCCCGGTAAAAATCTATCCTGACGCTGCAACAACTGTATCCTATAAACTTAGAAGTGTCTGCGCTATCAGCAAAGCAAAAAATGACAACTACAATTGCTTCCCACATATGCAATTCTATTTATTTTCCATGTCCTGAACAATGCTAAAATAGGACTTAATGAAAAAATAAATATTAGGTATTGTTTTTAATCTAAGCTTGTTATATAATACTATTTTATTTTTTCATTAATATTTTTATGTTGTTTGCCGGCATTGTAAGGTCAAAACAAATTCGGCCATCTCTTATACTATATTCAAGCTTTTCCGATTTTCCCAAAACGGGATCAAGCAACGAGACCTTTGGCTGTCTGGATGATCCATACAGACTGATGTTTCCGTTCTGCATAAAATCTCCATGGGATCCTTCAGGTATACCTGCCTTGCATGACAGTTCCTGTCTGTCTGTGTTGACCAGCAGGTACAAATCATAAGAGTTTCCATCGTTATCATTATACTTTTTATGCATACACAGAAGCCCGGGGCAATATTCATCGGTCCTGAAATCTTCAGAATGCAAATCTGCCTCCCCATCTATGAAAACTATCCTGTCCGTGTCAAATGTGTCCAGGTAAGCATCTTCCTCTATTTCTCCGGCTCCCTTACGAACTTTCACGGTACGTTTCCGCCCCATAAAGCCTGTAAAAATGCCCGCATCGAGGGCTTTACCTATAAATTCAGCCGTCCGGTCACATACAAAATCAATGTCGGGAAAAATCAGCATATGCGACATTTCGCCATTCGGGGAAACAACAGATGCCGGCATAACATCTGTTCTGCAGTTGATACGGCATTCGGCAAGCTTTTCATCATTGATCATGTCAAAATCGATCTGCTTTTTTATAAGCTGCCCGGCCATATCGATAAATGAATCCGCTGCTCCGAGAGCTTTGGCATAACAGCTTCCCTCCTTCATGGAAACAAGTCCTCCTGCCGCTGCGGGTGAATCAAATGCCATCACAGGAAGGTTGAAGGCGATCTGCTCATATGGATAATACAGGAGCGCCTGTATTTGATGAAGCCCTTCGGAAAAAAGCGCTGACATTCTTGAAACAAAAGCGCTGTAAGTTTTATACTCATCTTCTTTCAGGACATTTTCGCCATAATATGAAGTTATGATGTTTATGCCCTGAGCAAAGTCAACAGCTGTCGAACACAACATCAGATCCGGCTTAAGCTCTTCCTTTGTATTATACATATGCGAAGCTTCGATCATGGCGTGCTTTCTCCCATAGATGTGCGCCGCCGACGAAGCAAGTTTGCAGTCGATCCTGTAGCGGAAGGCGGCCGGATCTGAGTCAAGCCTGTCGCATCCCGGAATATGCATTTGCCCGAGGTTGTGAAGCACATCGCCGAATGTGTCAGCATGATTCAGCATATGTCTGATCGAGCGGAAGTGCCCGCTGTAGGACATTTTTTTACTTTCGGTAAATTTCGCATATTGCCGGTTATATGCTTCATCAAACATCCCTGCAGTGCAGCGGCGGTAATCAAGACGCATGCCGCATGCTTTTTCGCTTTCTCCGTCAAAAATCTCAGGCAGGTTGTCTGTAAGACTGTATCCGTATTGTTTCAGAAATTTATCTTCAATTTCTTCTGACCAATGAATAAAAGGATAGACAGGTATTGCCGGGTCAGGTAATTCAACAATGGATACTGAGGGAGCCGTTCTGTGTGCAGGATCGAAATTTTTCGGGTAGGGAGTATATGCAAGCAATCCCGGCTCATCAGCGAATATTGCCTCTATGTCTCTTCCCAGTCTCTCGTTGAGCCATTTGCCATATTTACCATATGTTACATCAATAAATCTCCTGACTGCAGCCTTGCTTATGCCGTTGACAACTCTGTGAGGAGACCTTATGGTGCGGCAAAGATAAGTCCCCTCGTAATTAGCGCGAGTAAAAAAGCAATATACCCGCCAACTGCCCCCCGGGCAATCCCAGCAAAGGCCGCCTCCTGTGTCGGCATAGCGGCTGATATCTTCCTGCTGCCGAAAATCCGGCGATTTCCTCCCGGCAGGCTCATTTTCAGACCCATCTCCGGATTTAAGAGGTACTGCAAACGCATATTTCAGAGATGAATGCCCAAGAGGGGACGGGATCCTGACAGGCGCCCCGGGTGAATACACATCTTTTATCAGGCATCCCAGCGCACATGCCTCCAGTTCAGGATGCCCTTTCAGAGCAAGGCCGCCTGCCATGCCGCTCGGATAG
>JAQUNY010000279.1 GCA_028717405.1 Eubacteriales bacterium | reverse complement strand
GGGCTGTTGCCCTGGGTCACTATGACCGTTACAATGAATCCATCCTTGAGGAAGAACTTAAACCGTATCAGGGCCTTCCACTGGGAGGCTATAAATATCGCATGCACCAGCTGAGTTCAGCCATGGGCCATGTGCAGCTCAAGTCATATGATGACAGGTGTGCCGAAATCAGGAAAAGCATGAACTATTTCTGGGACTTGCTCGCAGATATATCGGGGCTGCACGCCCATCGTGTCGATGAAAGCAGTGGCAGCAATATGGCGGGATGGTATACCCCCCAGGGACTATACAGGCCTGATGAAATCGGTGGCCTTTCGGTTACCCGCTTTGCACAGGCAGTCAGGGCCGAAGGGGTAAAGGGATGCGCGCCGGGCTGCAACAGGCCGCTGCACACACACGGTCTGTTCCGGACCTGTGATGTATATGGACATGGAAAGCCGACAAGGATAGCCAATGCCATCCGGGATGTCCGCGAACTCGACACAGGACTTGAAGTCAGCGAAACAATAAACACAATGGTCTGCAGCATCCCCTGGTTTAAAAAATATAAACCTGACCTGATTGAGGAATATGCACAAGCTTACCGGAAAGCGGCTGTTAACTACAAAAAGCTGCTTACTGATGATCCCGGTAATCCCGATATATTAGGGAAATGGTATTCGTTTTAACATAATATTTTTACAGAGACTCTCAAGGCACCTTCAGCCCTGAATGTACATATTCAGCATTGTCTCCAGCATTTCCTGCCTTCCGGACACATTGGCAACCTGGTCATGAGCCATTGCATATTTTTCCAGTTCGGCAAATCCGGCCTTTCCTTCTGTGATTTTTTTACCGATACCACGTTTATAACCCGCGTACCTGTCACTTATGAAACTATCCAATTTGCCATCTTCAATAATCCTGTGCGCTGCTTTCAATCCTTTGGCAAAGGCATCCATCCCTGCTATGTGTGCATAGAACATGTCGAGTGGTTCAAAAGACGCCCGCCTTACCTTCGCATCAAAATTCAGGCCGCCTTTTTTGAAACCGCCTGCCTTCAGGATTTCATACATTGCAAGCGTGGTGTCATAAAGGTCTGTCGGGAACTGGTCGGTATCCCATCCTAAAAGTAAGTCTCCCCGGTTGGCGTCGACACTCCCGAGCATCCCGTTTATGGCAGCCAGTTTCAGCTCATGCTGGAATGTATGTGCTGCAAGCGTTGCATGATTGGCTTCGATATTCAGCTTGAAACAGCTGTCTAATCCATACGTTTTCAGAAAACCTATAACCGACGCAACATCAAAATCGTACTGGTGCTTGGTTGGCTCCTTTGGTTTCGGCTCAATCAGGAACTGCCCATCGAAGCCTATTTCCCGTGCGTAGTCGACAGCCATGTGCAGAAACCTTGCAAGGTTTTCAAGTTCCAGCTTCATGTCGGTATTCAGTAAAGTCTCATATCCTTCCCTGCCACCCCAGAACACATAATTCTCGCCGCCCAGTTCTTTTGTAACCTCAAGCGCTTTCTTCACCTGAGCCGCAGCATAGGCGAAAGCTTCCGGATTACAGGATGTTGAGGCGCCGTGCACATACCTTGGATGTGAAAAAAGGTTTGCGGTTCCCCAAAGCAGCTTGACTTTCCCCGACTTCATCCTCTTTTTTATCAGCCCTGTGATTTTATCAAGATTCCTGTTTGTCTCCCTGAGGGTCGCCCCTTCAGGTGCGATATCCCTGTCGTGGAAGCAGAAATACGGCACGCCCAGTTTCTCGCAAAGCTCAAAATTTGCCTCGACCTTTGCTTCCGCAAGCTCCATGGGATCGGAAATCTCATCCCAGGGCCTGACCATTGTTGCCTTGCCGAACGGATCGCTTCCTGTGCCTTGAAATGTGTGCCAGTATGCCACTGCGAATCTCAAATGCTCTTTCATGGTCTTGCCGCCGATCACGGCATTTTCATCATAAAATTTGAATGCCAGCGGGTTGTCGGATTTTGGTCCCTCATATTGCACTTTACCTGTCTCTTTAAAATACTCAGTCAATTGGTGTCACGTCCTTTCAATATTATTATTATTATTGTTGTTATTGTCATTGTAATTATTATTATTGTTGTTATTGTCATTGTAATTATTATTATTGTTGTTATTATCTAATCCTGTGATCTTGAGGTCTGCCCACTCACCTCCCGAAAATCGTTTTTACCGGCATCAGTGCCGCGCCTGTTACTGATGCTTTGCCTCCTGTTGCAGATACCTCTGTTTCAACTCCGGCTGCAGGCTTTTTAAGTGCTTTTGCCGCGATGGTTTCCCTGACAGTATCCATGACAATATCGGCGTATTTAACAAACTCCTTACCTATTACTATCTTTCTCGGATTCAAAATATTTATTATGTCGGCTAATGCAATCCCCAGGTATCTGCCTGATTCTTTCAACAGGTCCAGCAGGGCACTGTCGCCCTCCCGCGCAGCTTTCGCAATTTCCTCTATTGCTATGCTTCCGATATGGTCTAAGCTGCCCGGGCTGTGTATCCGGCTTGCTTTTCTCTCCAGATAACCGGCCGCCGCCATCGTCTCAAGGCATCCTATATTGCCGCAGCCGCACCTGATACCGCCCTCCCTGTCACTATTTCCAACAGACATATGCCCTATTTCGCCTGCCGTCCCATCTGCTCCGCGGTAGGGTTTCCCGTTTATGAAAATACCTGCACCTATGCCGGATTTGATATTAACACAAATAAAATTATCGATCTTCCTGCAGGTTCCTGACCAGTTTTCAAATATGGCCGTTGCCATGGACTCGTTTTCCAGATAGACCGGCAGCGGCTTATCCTTGTATTTCTTCCCAGCCCCCGCAATAATCGACTTAAAGTCAACATCCTGCCACCCAAGGTTCGGCGCCATTATGATCCTGGAATCAACGGCATCCACCAGTCCCGGAA
>JAQUNY010000278.1 GCA_028717405.1 Eubacteriales bacterium | reverse complement strand
ATAACAGGCAAGTTCACGTTTTCAAAATCCCATAAATATATGACCAGCTCCTCCGATGATTCAGAGGATACCGGGAGCCCGCTGTCAGCATATTTCATTAATGAGTTTTTGCTGAACACCTGGGACCTTGGCGCAAGGAACGCTTTCCACCGGCCATTTCGATAGAATTTTACTTCTACCTTTTCAGTATCGTCATCCAGGTTCTCAAGGCGCTTCGATATGACCAGCGCTGATGGGCAGACTGTGGTTACAAAAACTGTATCCATAACTTTTGTATATTTCTTTACCCCGGTTTTTATGGAGATCTCCCACCCGGATGGCTGCACGATGCCCTTAAGATCCAAGCCTTCAAGCAGCACAGGCTTCTTTCTCCTGTCGGACAAATTAGCCGCATAGCTTTGTGCTTTGTGATTTACTGCTTTTTCAAAATCTCTCAAGCTCATTTTGTTTTTTAGCTTCAGCTTAAATTTTGCATACTCAGCTGGCATCCTGTCTTTAGCATATGCCATAAGCTCCAGAACTTCGTCTGACAACGCCTTTGCTATATCCGTTATATCCTCTGAAACCAGCTTTTGTATTCGCTCTTCCATTGTCAGAACTGCGTAGACAACAGGTGCTTTCACCTTGCATTTATCCTGGCATTTGTATCCCAGTTTCTCCCTGATAAATCTGCAAGTATGAGGTTTATTCTCCTTTATGGCACGTTTTATTTTTTCATCAGTCTCCGCCGCATTATAACTGGGGTATGGCTGGCTTAAGGTATGTACTACCTCCGGGCCGTCTCTTGCCAGCGAAATATTCGTCACCATCGCATGCCAATATGGTTCTGAAAGTGTAGCTGCATTATCCCTGCAGTGCCTGATGAAACCACATTTTTCTATAATCCTGTCCGCATTGCCCACAGGCGCGTCCACAGCTTCTTCGTGTTTCTCCGCAGGTGGCTGCACCATCCTGTACGGTTCGAACACCGAAATATCATACCTTTCACCGGTGTTTTCAATGACAGAGCACATTTCCCCATCAGCCAGCTTATGGTTCACTGTTCCCGGCACCCTAAGAACTCTTGCCAGATCGTAGACATTGTCAATCTTCCAGTTTTTCTCAGCGCCCATTTTGTTTATATATGTGCCCCATCCTGAAATCAACCCGGATATACGCTCCCTATCTTCGTCATTGCTGATTTTAAATGGCTTGTCCAATAACCAGTATGCATGAATGCCATTACCCGACCACACTGATATACTCGGTTTTACCGGCAGCGAGTTAAGAAATTCAATTGCCTGTTCTTTCGTTTCCGGGAGTTCCTCCTTTGCATGCGCCTTGCCTTTTATATCAATATCGGCATATAGTACTGGTACGACAATGACATCTCTCTCTCCGCCCCTTGCATTGTTTGGCAGTATTTCCTTCCGTAGTGCTATACCAAAATATGTATTTGTCCTTTTGCCGCATTTCACTACTTTCATAGCTGCGGTGTTTATATCTTTTACTTTGAACCAATATACCTCGCGTTCCGGCAATGTGACTATAGTGATATAGCCTTCTGTACAATTTTTATATATTTCTTTTAAAAACGCTTTTGTATCTGTTGGTGTCATTCCAAACTACCTCCTCGCACTCGTTATATTTATTTATACTAATGTGTCCTGCCTTCTATGCTGTGAGCATTTTTTGTTTCAGTTTCGTGTAATACCATTCCAGGATACGCTTCCTTTTCTGATAATCCGGTTCAGTCAATACCAAGCCAATATCTGTTTTCTGCAGCATACCTATAAATTGCAACTCCTCTGCTGACAGATACGGTCTGATGGACGGAACGTCTCCCAGATTGTGCGCTTCCTTGTATTGTTTTGCAGTCATGCCAGTCACTATTTTATTGATCATGTCAATTTCATTTGAAAAGTGGTATGGCTGCGGATTTTCATGGACTTCATAAATTGCTGCTGTCAGTTCCGGATATTCGATCCTGGCAGTATTTAAAGCTGTAATATAATCCTGCATTTCGTTGAATTTATTTATATAATCAATTTTAAATTGCGCAGCTTTTTCACCGGTAAAACCCATAGCAATATATGCAAATCCATCTTTTGTGAGCATGTATTCAATATACTGCCTGTTTTGCTTGTCTTTATAATTTACCTTAAATATATTGCCATCACTAAAAATACAGAATTTAGTCTTCTTAATAGTTTGGATTGCTTTATTAATATTTCTCAATACATGATCATGCCTTTTATCAAAAACATCTGCTATTGTTCTGCTGCTGACAACTACCTTGCCTTTATAGTCCAATAATCCATATTCTTTATCCCAAATTTTCAATTTTTTCATTTTCATATGCCCCCTTAAATTCAATTATTGATTTCCCCACAAAGGGGAAGAACTGCCCCGCTGTGCGGTTATACTGCATTTCCCCGATTTGAAATCAGGATATTTAGCTATCTTTCTTCCATGCTGCCGTATGATTTACCCACTGACGCCTCGGCAACAATGTCCATATCGAATCCTGTTATAGGCAGCGATGCCTCCATAGCTCCCTTTATTATCAAAATGGCATCATCAATCCTGTCATCCGGGCACTCGAATACCAGGCTGTCATGGACTGTAAATATTGGCTTTAGATATCCTGGAAGCATTATAACCAGCCTTGCCATTGACAATTTCAGAATATCCGCCGCCAGTCCCTGCACTCCATGATTCAGTGCGCTGCGTTCAGCATTACCCCGCTTCATGTAATCTATGCTCCTTATTTCAGGCAGGTACCTTCTCCGTCCAAATGCTGTCTCTGCATAGGTCTTAAGTCTAGCAAGCGATATAGTGTCCTTCTGCAACTTTGCCAATGTCCTGTAACTCTTCGCAAGATTGGCAATGAAGCTCTTACATTCCTCAACTGTGGAATTTATACCGGCTGCAAGCTTCAGATTCCTCATCAGCGATATTGC
>JAQUNY010000277.1 GCA_028717405.1 Eubacteriales bacterium | reverse complement strand
GTATCACAACTGTTAAAGTCTGCATCCGCTCCGGTCACAAGCCTGTCATATGTATCAGGCCTGCGACAGCCTGCATATCCGCAATAGTTGTCAAGCTTTCCTGCTTTACACACAGGTTATATAATACCGCCGCGCCAGATCAATGTCAAGAAAATAATTCACTCACAACGATTCATGCTCATGTCGCTCACTGTGGTTCACGTAAATAATTCGCTTATACTCACTGCAGCTCACGTATCATTTTCCCCATCTCATCGAGCTGCTCCCTTATCATGTCATATTTACGCAGCAGCTCCTCTATCATGGCTGCGTCGGTTTTGTCTTCCTCTCCCTCTTCGGGCGTCTCATCCGGCTTCTCTCCATCCTGCTCTCCGTTCTCTCCCGGCAGAGTCGTGCCCCCTGCTCCCTCCGATACGCTGAAGCTTTCCCCAAGCAGCTGCGACAGGGCTTCATCCAGCGTCGTGCCGGTTCCAAACCTTATTTCGTTGCCTCTCTGACTGCCGACGATGATTTTCCTTACCTCAGGTATGGAAGTGGAACCGGATGCCTGGATATATATAGGCTCGACGTAGAGTATGCTTGTCTCCATCGGGATAACGAGCAGGCTTCCCTTGAAAACTCTCGAGCCGCTCTGACCCCATAGGGTCATATCCTTCGAAACATTGTCTATCTGGTTGATCTTCTGCTCCACCTGGCTCGGTCCGAAAATATTGGTATTCTTCGGGAAACCGAAGATCATCATTTCTCCGTAGTTTTCCCAGGAATTCTTCACAGCAAGCCATGATACCAGATTGCTTTTCTTCGCCGGTGTAAACGGCCGCATCAATATCAATTCTTCAGTTTCCCCGTTGCCGTCCGGCAGCTTGATCATATTGTAATAAGGTACAATATAGGTCTCGCCGCCGCCCGAGCTGTAATTCCCGGTATATTCGGCATAAGTCGAATACTTGGCTATCTCCCAGCGGTCCTGGTTTGTATAGAATTTCTGCACATTATCTTCTTCCGTGTCGCCGGGGTCAAGATGATATGCCTGCAGAAGCAGTGTCTGTATCTTGAAAAGCGCCTCGGGGTATTTCATCTGCTGCCTGACATCCTCCGGGAACCCCTTCCCGGTGAAGAGCGACGGATATATCTTTTCATACGCCGCAATTATCGGATCGTCTTCGTCTACGATGTAAAACTCCGTGCTCCCGTCATATGCATCGACAATTATTTTCACGGAATTGCGTATGTAGTTGAACCTTGTCCCAAGCCAGTCGGTGTATTGTGAATAGGGGTATCTTCCGGAATATGTGTAGCCGTCAAGCACCCATTTCAGGCGGCCTTCAGGGGTAAGCACTATGAAGGGGTCCGGGTCGATCATCAGGAAGGGCGCAGCCTTTGCAGCTCTTTCGACGACATACCTGTTGAGCAGGATTTTTGAGTTGCCGTCAATATATCCGGAAATCAGCAAATTGAAGTCCCTGTATTTCATCGCAAACAAAACCCGGTTCAGGAAACTCAGCTTTATGCCGGATACGCCTTCATAAACCGTTTCCCTGTTCCCGTCGTAGTCGATCTCCTTAAGCCCCTGCGCCGCATTGACAATGACCGGGTATCTTGTAAGCTCACCATAGTATATCTCCGGTCTGGTTGCTACAAGCTTAGGATCAGTTGTGTTCATCCTCAGCCCGCTTATTATGTATTCGGCCTGTCCTTCCCTTGTTATGCTGTTTATGGGGTTCATGACCACGCCGTAACCGTGTGTGTATTTGAACATGGTGTTTATGTACGACTGCACCGGCAGCTTGTTCCTGTCTATTTCGCGCGCCGAAACAAAAACAGGCGTGCTGATGTCATTTATTGTATAGTCAAGTATGTCGGCATCATAAAATGTATAAAAGTTGGTGTTGCTCTGAAGCTGTATATTGCTGTCAAGCGTCGGGATATAGTCTATGACCCTGATATTCCTCACTGTTTCAATATTCTTCTGCAGTATCTCCGCGTTTATTTCCTGCACGCTGTCGAAATCAATATTTTCTACGGAATCCAGGTTATATGCATGCCTTGTCTCACTCATGTTATACCCGATGTACCTGTTCTCGATCCGGGCTTCATTCGGATCGATATACACGCTTTGTAAAACAGCCGCGACTATCGCTGTGATGATCCATGCGGCAGGCATGGGTATCAGTGAAATCAAAGCCTTCCCGGTCTTTTTCCTTGACAGGAAAAAGATCGCCGCCGCCAGGCATGCCAGTATAAGGAAGGGCATGAAGCTGTAATAGGCAAGCCATATCTTTGCATCCGCATAGCCAGCTCCGGTCAGCCCCGCAACAAATCCCGAATAAAGTATTTCTTCTTTCATAAATATGTATGACACTGCCTTGAGCGCGAAATATCCGACTATGCAGATAAGCATGTGCCTGGCGAAGCGCCCCTTCAGCAATGGCCTGAATTGGATATATGGCAGATTGGAGCTCTGTCCATATCCCTCAGTGGCCTTTACTGCAAGATAATAGTACGCCGCCGCCATTATTGCGGCCAATACCCAGAGCGTTATGAGAAGCTGGTATGCCTGGACCACGAGCGGCCTTTTGAATAAGAAATAGCCCAGTTCCCTGCCGAATAACGGATCTGTTATTCCTGTGTCCACCGCGTTGAAAAACTCCAGTATTTTCTGATGGAAGATATTTCTAGTAAAAAATGCGGCTGCTGCTGAAAGGATCACTACCGCGATATTCCCGGGGAGCTGCAAAATCCCGCTGTCTGAAGCATCTATTTCGTTGTCGCGGTAATATGCCCTCAGGTTCCTTCTCACAACTGCAGCCGTTGTGCCGAAAACTGCAAATGCAACCACAAAAACAGCTGCAGAAGATATTGCCTTGTAAATCAGGTTTTTCAGGTATACGCCTTCATATCCGCCGATTTCCCTGTATTGTATGATCTCAATGTATATGCCGG
>JAQUNY010000276.1 GCA_028717405.1 Eubacteriales bacterium | reverse complement strand
TCACATGGCGCTGTTTATGCCCTCTGGAAAACCGCTGAGAAATACGGATTTATCAAAATGATTGATGTCCTTACCGGCAGCAAAGAAAAATTCGGTGTTTCGGCAGGAGAGGCATTTGTACTTGCGTCATTATATCGTTATCTCTGCAACGATGAGAATACCGGTTTCATGGAATGGGTCCGCGGAACCACACTCCCTGAGCTTGCAGGCTTTGATCCGGGGAAAATTACAGATGACCTTATCTGGCATTATACTGAAAAAATAACTGATGAACAGCTCTCCTCTGTTGAAGCGGGTCTTACAAAAATAATGATCAGGAAATGTCGAAGCCAGGGGCCTCTGTATTTTACACATGGCAGCTATTTTAACTTTATTACCGCAGTTCATCAGCCTTCACCCGGGAAGACCAGGCCGGCCAGAAAAACGCCTAAAGACAAGCCCGGTGACAAGCTTAACCAGTATAACCTTGAGATCGTCATGGAACGTTCAAACCAGTTTCCTCTTTCATCCAGAGTCACAAAGAATTCGCTCTATAGTGTCAAGCCCCAGCCAAATATATCCGATGAGATACACGACATATTCAACGGTATTGACAGCAGCTCAGTTTTTACGATCGTGTTCGACCGGACTGCGAATGCCCATGAAAACATCAGGCAGATCACAGAGGCAGGTTTTAACTATATTTGTGCCGTTTCAGTAAATAACGCAAAGGATCTTGTGGAAATCCCCGCAGACAAGTATGAGATGTCCGGGATTAACGGCAGTGAAGTATCGTTTATCCATGACCACAGAACACTCTTTTCATCAAGACACAAATGTGTCATGTTCTTCAGCCAGAGGCTTAAAGAAAATCAGATAAAACGCCTTAATAAAGATATCAATGAGAAAATCGAAAAGCTTGAGATACTCCGCGAGCAGCTGAAGTCAAACCTGAAAGGCAGCATCAGGCATCAGGACGCAGAATCCCGCGTAAAATCAATACTGGCCGGCAGTAATACGGAAAATCTGATTTCAGTCAGATATTCGGGCAGAAGCCCTGTGACAGATTTTAAGTATGAAATCAATGAAAAGGTTTATGATGAGATCTGCTCAAAATATTTCGGCAAAAAACTGCTGATAACAAACAATACAGAATGGAGCGCAGAGGAAATCATAAGCTCATATTTGTCACAAAGCGAAATGGAGCGCATGTTCAAATATTCCATGAAACTCTGGAATATGCCCATGAAGCAGGACTTTGTCTGGACCGATCTTCGGATAAGGGTCCATATATTCTGCTGTATGCTGGGCTTTACTTTATGCGGCCTTCTCGGAAAAGAGCTGGAAAATGCCGGTATAAAACAAGGTATGGAGACTTTAGTAAAAAAGCTGGACAGAATAAGGGAAACATCAATCGAAAAGCCTGTGTCTCAGTCAAAAAACAGGTCTACAGGAAAAACAGGTAAAAAAGCTGCCGGCAACAAGCTGACAGAAAGCATGTCTGATGAACAGGAATGTATCTGGAATATTGTAAAGGGTTTATTTGAATAATTATGTGCAGCTGGCAGAACATTTGACCTTTACGCTGAGCTCCCGCGCATCTTCAGCGCCGGATTCCTGCATATCTGCGCTTTGGTCTATAACGACCGTATCTCCTTCTTTGATTTCGCCCCTTAAGTATTTGTCAGTTGCAATATCCTCAACATATCTCTGCACAGCCCTTCTGAGAGGCCTTGCTCCGTATTTCTGACTGTAGCCCTTCTCCAGGATGAATTCTTTTGCTTTTTCGGTTATTTCCAGTTTTATCGATTTGCTCCGGAGACTTTCTCTCATTTCAGAAAGCATCTTTTCGATTATCTTTTTAAGATCTTCTTTGCTTAGTTCGTCAAAAACTACTATCTCGTCGATCCTGTTCAGGAACTCAGGCCTGAAAAGGTCTTTGAGAACATCCATATATTTTCTGCGTGCATCTGCGCCTTTTCCGCCTCCGAAGCCTATTCCTTCAGCCTTGCGCGATGTGCCGGCGTTTGAGGTCATAATGATCAGAGTATTGGTAAAATTGACAACGCGTCCTCTGCTGTCAGTCAGTCTGCCATCCTCAAGTATCTGCAGCAGCATATTAAAGACATCAGGATGTGCCTTTTCAATTTCGTCAAGCATAATTACAGAGTAGGGCTTGCGCCTTACCTTTTCGGTGAGCTGCCCTCCGTCGTCATACCCGATATAGCCCGGAGGAGACCCTATCATTTTGGAGACTGTATGTTTCTCCATGTACTCAGACATGTCAAGCCTTATCATTGCTTCTTCACTTTCAAAAAGCTCTTCCGCAAGCGCCTTGACCAGCTCAGTCTTGCCGGTCCCTGTAGGTCCTATAAAAATGAAGGAGGACGGCCTTTTCTTTTTGCCAAGACCCGCCCTTGCACGCCTTATAGACCTCGCTACACTGCTTACAGCGGCGTCCTGCCCGATTATCCTTCTGTGTATCCTCTCCTCAAGGTTGATAAGCCTGCTGCTTTCAAGCTCTGTGATCTTTTGTACGGGCACCTTTGTCCACAACTCTATTACTGCGGCAATATCTTCGGCGTTTATGACAGTTTCCTCAATGCTCCCTCCTACCTCAGATATTTTTCTTGTCAGCCTGCATTCACTGACTTTCAAATCTGCCGCTTTCTGATAATCTTCTATTGAATCTGCTGATACTGCGCTTTCCTTTTCTTCCTGGACAGTTTTTAATTCCTTTTTAAGCAGTTCAAGTTCACTTAACGCCGCATTGTCAAGATTCGCGCGCGACCCTGCCTCATCGATCACATCAATTGCCTTGTCCGGAAGGCAGCGGTCAGTTATATAGCGTTCAGAAAGTTCTGCGGCAGCTTTTAAAGCTTCATCGCTGATTATCACCCGATGGTATTTTTCATAATATTTCCTGATGCCTTTCAATATCCTGACAGTTTCATCTACCGAAGGCTCGTCGATTATTACCGGTCTGA
>JAQUNY010000275.1 GCA_028717405.1 Eubacteriales bacterium | reverse complement strand
TTTGCGTTATCCGTAACAGAACCTGAAATGCAAAGGTTTATGGAAGCGTATGGCGAAAAACTAAGGCGGACAATCTGCGACACCGAATATCCTCATGTCATTTCACTGTCAGGCAGACAAAGATATGAGTTGATGACAGAATATGAAAAGACAAAAATACTGGATGTAAATCAGAAAGTCGTACACTATAAAATCATGCTGGGTAAACTTTTGCATTATATTATGCTAAGCCCCGAGTTATCATCTATTGAAGCACTGCCGAACCTGTTCTTAGAGAAGATAAATGAATTTCATACAACTGAAAACATCGCGCAGGGTGTTCCCGCACTGGTTCGCTTAACAAACTACAGCCCGGCGCAACTTGGGCGTCTGATGAAGAAATATCTTGGAATGACGCCTCACAAATATGTTTTTACCATGCGGATGAATATGGCATACAGCCTGGTCAGCAATTCATCTCTTAGTATTGAAGCAATTTCAGAGAGGGTAGGCTATGCCAGCTTCAGTCATTTCAATCAGGCTTTTAAAAGGAAATACAAGATCACGCCTTCGAAACTAAGAAAGAGGCTGGATGTAAGGACGGTTTAACACTAAGGCAAGTGATAATGGTGAGATAAAGCATTTTTAAATGTTAAATCGCAACAATGTTTTAACAAAAAATAACTAAAATCAGAAAGAGGAATCTACACATGAAAATTAAGTTCGAACACAAACTGCCTGCAATGAATATCGATGGGAAACATAACGGGACTTATAACAATTATGAACTCGGCATGCCCGGTATTCTGACAACAAAGGACACAAACCTTGGTGAATTCATGCATCAGCTACGCAATATAATTCTGGATGACCGCCGTCTCGTATTCATAGATGGCAGAATCATCATGTGTTCTAATAAATGGATCCGTGATCATGTTCACGAAATGAAAGCATTTCGACATTGGGAATACGACATCGGTTCATTTCTCAATTTTATTATAGAAACTCAGCGCGAGGATGGGCAGTACTTCGAGCTTATAAAACAATGGGACGATTATCACTGGAAGATGGTTGATGAAAACTGCCGGGTAATGTATCCGGAAGATAATCAGACACTTGTCAGGCTTGAGCTTGAAGCGGATATAGAATATCTTGTTGTTGAAGGGGCAATGTATAATTTCAAGGTCACAGGTGATCTTGCATGGCTTAAAAAAGTGCTTCCGGCCCTTGAAAGAGGAATCGATTATATCACTTCAAACAGTAAACGATGGGATAAAGAGCGCGGCCTTGTTAAACGCCCGTTTACTATTGATACATGGGATTTCTGTTATAATCCCGACAAGAGCCGTAATAAGAGCGCACACGATCGTAGAATATCTGAAAATACGCCGATGTCGATAATGCATGGAGATAATACCGGAGTCTATCAGGCGATGTGCCAGCTGGCATTTTTTAACCGTAAGCTTGGCAGGATGGGGAAAGCATGTGAATGGGAAAAACGAGCCGGTGAGTTGAAGAAAAATATATTCAAGCACCTTTATAACGGTACCTTCTTTATGCATGAGTGCCATCTCGGCCACGATGGTGCCGACAAAAAGGAGGCTGAACGTCTGTCTCTTTCCAATGCATACGCCTTAAACCGCGGTATTTTTACAACAGAGGAAGCACGCCGCCTGATCGATGAATACAGGCGCAGAAGGGAAACAACCGGATATTTTGCGGAGTGGTTCACAATCGATCCGCCGTATGATGATTTTATCGGATATAAGGCGGGTGAATACGTTAATGGCGCGATATCGCCTTTTACTGCAGGAGAGCTTGCAAAGGGAGCCTTTGCGGTAGGATATGAAAAATACGGATGGGATATACTTTCAAGATTTATAAAAATGAGGGAGCGTGACGGGAAAATCTTTTTCCTTTATTCTCCTGTCGATTGCATGCCGCAGGATAAGCAGGGACCGAGTGCATGGGGGGCAGCTACATTGATCAGTGCTGTAGATGAAGGACTTGCGGGGATTGTCGATGCCGATACAGGTTATAAAAAGATATCTTTCAGCCCGCGGTTTCCCGTTACAGAATATACCGAGTTGCGGTATATCACCGGATATGAAAAAACAGGAGTCAAAGTTGATGTATCCTATATTTTAAAATGTGAGGGAATGCGTTATGACATTACCTCGCCTGCTGAAGAGATTAACGTTCATATTTTACTGCCGGAAGGTAAACAAGCGACGAAGACATTTGTCAACGGCACGGAAACACCATTTTACATAAACAGTATCGGCGAATCAATGTATGTCGATTTTATTATTAAAGCTGAAGGGAAAGTATCAATCGAAATAATATTTTAATAATATGAATGGGTTTATGGGATTGTCTGGTTACTCGCTGCGCCTTTACTTACTTGTGTTTGCATTGACTCAGGGCATAATATATAATATCTGCTATAAATCCACCTTTTTACAGATATAAACCCACAGAAGGCTGGAGCGGTGATGCCGTGGGGCTGAGGGGATATCAGAAGGAGACAAATCAATTGAAAAACGAACTGATAATCATACTTGATTTCGGGGGACAGTATAACCAGCTGATAGCCAGAAGGGTCAGAGAGGCGAGTGTTTACTGCGAGGTACTGCCTTACAATACGCCGCTTGATAAAATCAGGGAAATGGATCCCAAAGGTTTCATTTTTACCGGAGGACCGGCTTCTGTGCTAAACTCAGGTTCGCCGATGTGCGATAAGGGCATCTTTGACATGGAGATACCGATCCTTGGGATATGTTATGGAATGCAGCTTATGTGTGTGACACTCGGCGGCAGTGTTGCGAGAGCTGTTCAACGTGAATACGGGAAAACAGATATAACCTTTGATACATATAATTCAGAACTTTACAAAGATATAGAAAATGTGGGGACAACATGTTGGATGAGTCATACATATCAGGTTGAGAAGCTTCCTGACGGATTCAAATGCACAGCCTGGTCCCCAAATTGCCAGGTGGCGTCATTGGAACACCCGGAGCG
>JAQUNY010000274.1 GCA_028717405.1 Eubacteriales bacterium | reverse complement strand
GCCGGTAGTCGCTTTTATATCTGTTTTCGGGAGCCCATTCGGATGCTCCCGTGCCGGTAAATATAATATCCATTTGAAATCTCCTTGAAACCCACTTAAAATCTCCTTAAAACCCACTTTTTGATTATATCCGACATCAGATATTTTGCCAACCTTACAAATTGCCAACCTTACAAATTGTCAACCTTATAAAATTGCCAACCCTAGAAAATTGACAGCCTCTGACGCCGGGATTATAATTGTTAATGAATTATCAATATCACGATATCATGATATTTGAACTATTGTGTGGCGTCTGATCTTTGTATGTATAATTGCCATGAACGAAGGCCATGCGCTTAAAAAGGAAAAGGAGAAAGACATAGTAATGAATAACAGCAAGCCGCAGCGCGGCATAAGAATAAAGATCATAACCGGCAGGCTTACCACAATTTTATTATCAGCAATATTAGTTTCAGCAATGATGTTTTCTGCAGGATGCGGGCAGGGGGACACCGCTTCACAGACTGACGGCGTGTCATCTTCCGCTGCAGCAGTACCGGTAGCGGCATCAGGTGCGGACATTAAGATAAAAGTTGTTGTACCGACAGGCGTACCAATCCTGAGCATAATCAGGATGGCATATGAAAAGCCCGTCATTATGGAAGGCTTCAGCGTGGAATATGAAATAACACAGGCCACCGATGTCCTGAATTCGAGGCTTGTTTCAGGGGAGGCCGACATTTCGGTTATACCAGTAAATCTTGCGGTACAGCTCTATAATAAAGGTGTGGAATATCGCCTTGCAGTACCTTCCATCTGGGGTATCTATTATCTCGTAAGTTCTGAGGAGCTTAACGGGTGGGAGGATTTAAAAGGCAGAGAGATTTATACTATGGGCAGGGGGCTGACATCAGATATAACTATGAGATATCTCCTGACCAGCCATGGTATCGATCCGGATAAAGACGTTACACTGGTATACTTAAGCGGAGCCTCAGAATTGGCGCCCACGTTCATTTCGGGTAAAAGCACTGTCTCGCTGATGCCGGAGCCGATGCTTTCGACAGTGATGGCCAAAAAAACCGGGACATATATCGCCGTAGATTTCCAGGAGGCATGGGCGGAGGCGACAGGCCTCGGCAGCAGCTATTCGCAGGCTGGGCTTGTATTGAAAAAAGAATTGACGGAAAAATATCCTGAATTTGCAGAAAAATTCATCAATGAATATAAAAATAGTATAGAATGGCTTTATGCAGAGCCGCAAAAGGCCGGCGAGTACGCTGTGGCACTGAACACCGGAATTGCGGCGGAAATTGTCCCCGCAGCGCTGCCCAGGATGAATATAAAATTTGAAACAGCCTGGGACAGCAGAGATGCTGTAAAAGAATACCTTGATGTAATATTGGAGAGCTCCCCGGAAATGATTGGAGGAAAGATCCCGGATGAAGCCTTCTACTACAGACTGGAAGAATAAACGATTGCCCTGGCTCAAAACTTATAAAAACCTGATTTATACAGTTGCAGCTGCAGCAGTTTTTCTTGCTTTCTGGAAGCTTGCCTCTGTTGTGGTTGCAAAAGAGATACTTGTCCCGTCGCCTGAAACCACCATCTGCAGTCTGGCAGAACTGGTAAGGCAGGGATATTTCTGGGAGGCGGTATCCCGCACTCTGCAAAGGACGCTGGCGGGATTTGGCCTTGCCCTGGCGGCAGCCCTTGTAACAGGGACTGCGGCAGGCTTTATCAAACCTCTGAATATTTTCTTCAGGCCCTTCAATGTCATCATTAAAGCTATGCCGACAATGTCGGTCATTTTGCTTGCCATAATATGGCTGAATTCTGAAAGGGCTCCCTTGCTTGTTGGCTTCCTTGTCATTTTCCCCATACTTTACGGCAATGTTATTGAGGGCATAAACAACATCGATGAAAAGCTGCTTGAGATGGCAAAGATGTTCAGGATCAGGAGGAGAAGGGTGCTCACGGGGCTTTACCTGCCATCAATAGGTTCCTATCTTTTCGCCGCATCCACGACTGCTCTCGGACTTAACCTTAAAGTCATGATATCGGCAGAGGTGCTTAGCCAGCCTAAATTTGCCATAGGTACAGAGCTGCAGATGGAGAAGGCCTTTCTTAACACAGCCAATGTTTTTGCCTGGACAATAGCTGTTATTATGCTTGTGGCGTTATTTGATTTTATACTTAAAATTTTACGGAGTCTTACTGATAAAAAAAGGAGTAAAGCGGCGGATAAATCTCTGCTGACTACCGGATGCTCGAACAATACCATTAATACCTGAATAACTTTTGGAGGAGAGATTTGCCGGATTATGTACTAAAAGATATACATAAAAGCTATGGCAGCCTGGAAGTCCTTAAAGGCGTTCATATGACGATACCTGAGGGAACTGTCGCCTCTATAATCGGACCTTCGGGATGTGGAAAGACAACGCTTCTCAGGATAGTTTCGGGCATGCTGAAGCAGGATTCGGGAAGTGTGACAGGGTTTGAGGGAAAAACCATCAGTTGTGTTTTTCAGGAACCGAGGCTGCTTGAATGGATGAATGTATATAAAAATGTTGAATGGGTCCTAAGGGATATTATCGGAGATCCGGCAAAAAGGAGAGATATAATCGACAAATATCTTGATATTGCCGGGCTTTCCGAATACAGGGGATTCTATCCCTGCAGCCTGAGCGGCGGAATGACTCAGCGAACTGCCATTGCGAGGGCTTTTGCATATCCGTCGAAGCTGCTTCTTATGGACGAACCCTTTAAAAGTATTGATTTTGAGAGAAAGTCAAAGATGATGGACAGCGTGCGCAAGCTCTGGGAGATCGATCACAGGACTGTTTTCTTTGTTACGCATGATATACAGGAAGCGGCAATGCTCGGAGATATCATTTTTATGCTGACCGAAAAACCTTCCCGTGTCGGCAGGGTAATACACAACAAACTTGATTATAGTGAGAGAAGTATAGTGCATCCTTATATTATGGAGCTTCAGAAATTGATATATGCAGAAATGC
>JAQUNY010000273.1 GCA_028717405.1 Eubacteriales bacterium | reverse complement strand
TCACTCAAACCTCAGGCACATTGCCTGTCAGGCATGAGGTCCGCCATTTGCCTTTCAGGCATAATGCCTGCCATTTGCCTCAATCCTGAGGTCCATCGTTCGCCTCAGGTTTGTGTGTCTCACTCTTTTCGGTCTTATGCCCATCATTTCTTTCAGTCTTCTCAGCCTTAAGGTCCTTTCCTTCGCTTATCTTAGCAAATTTATGCAGCTTTTTGCAGACAAGTCCATTGATCGTGCCATCTTTGAAGGCCCCATCCGCTTTCCTCTCCGTGCCCGCCTCAACTCCTGTAAGGATCTCAATACCCTCGTCTATCGTACTTACGGGGTAAATATGGAACATCCCGGTCCTGACCGCTTCAGTCACTTTGTCCGAAAGCATAAGGTTCCTGACATTCTGGTGGGGTATTATCACGCCCTGCCTGCCTGTCAACCCTCTGATCTCGCAAAGCTCAAAGAAGCCTTCTATTTTTTCTATAGCTCCGCCAATGGGCTGTATTTCGCCCTTCTGGTTGACCGAGCCCGTAACGGCGATATACTGCTTCAGCGGTATCTCCGACAGACTTGACATTATGGCATATAGCTCCGCACTGGAAGCGCTGTCTCCGTCGATGCCCCCGTAAAGCTGCTCGAAGCAAAGGCTTGCCGTTAATGACAGCGGCATATCCTGTGCATATTTTTGCCCTATATACCCGCTGAGGATCAGGATCCCCTTCGTGTGGGTAGTGCCGCTCATTTCGGCTTCCCTCTCAATATTCACAATGCCGTTCTTCCCCACATAAGTGGCGGCGGTTATCCTGGAAGGTTTCCCGAAGGAGTAATCCCCCATATCAAGGATCGAAAGAGCGTTGATCTGTCCGACTGCTTCGCCTTCGGTATCGATCATTATCGTACCTTCTTCAAGCATTTCGGAAATCTTCCGGTCGTATTTATCCGACCTCATGCGTTTCTCTTCTATGGCTTTCTTCACATGCCCTGCCGACACCAGCCTGCACTTCTCGGATTCCGCCCAAACACTTGCCTCACACAGGATTTCCGCGATGTCGCCTGTCCTCGCCGTCATCCTGCCCTGATCTTCTGCAAGCCTGGAACTGTAGTCTACAACCGATGCCACACCACCCCTGTCAAAATGCAGCAGCTTGCCGCTCCTGCAATATGAGCTTATAAAATGAGGGATTTTTTCAACATTTTCCTTATCCCTCTTCATTTCATAGTCGAAATCGACTTTGATCTTAAACAGCTTGCTGAAATCCTCATCATACTCGAAAAGCAGCTGGTAAAGCATCTCGTTTCCTACCAGCACCACCTTGATGTCAAGCGGTATAGGCTCAGGCTTAAGAGTGGACACCGCCACAAGGCCAAGCTGCTCTTTCAGGTTCTCAATCACCAGTTTCCTGGTTTTCAGCACCCGCTTCAGCAGCTCCCAGGAAAGAGTGTTCATCAGGACATCATTGATCTGCAATATTATGTAGCCACCGTTCGCCTGATGGAAAAGGCCCGGTTTTATCATGGTATAATCAGTCGTCATCGTACCGAATTCATTTTCATACTCGACCTTTCCCATGAGGTTGTAATATGTCGGATTATAATCGGTGATGACCGGAGCTCCCCTGAGGCTCCCGTTATCCACCACAAGGTTGACATAATATTTGCTCTCAGGTTCCTCTGCGGCCTTCCCCATCCAGGGAAACACAGACTGCTCCTCTGACGGTTCGGGCTCCTTGAAGTCATCCAGGTTGGCCAGTATATCCTGCTGCACCTTCTCAAGGTAAGCCGTGATCTTTTTGTTTCTCTTATATTTTTTCTTGAGGTCGTCAATAGACGTGCCGATAGTCAGGAGTGTGATTTTGGACTCCCATTTTGCGATATTCTCCTGTTCCGTTTTTTCAATGGTCCGGATATTCCTGATAATGTCGGCAGTTTCTTCATGGACCACCTCGGATTTTTTGCTTATCTCGGATTTAAGGTTCTCGTCAAGTTCGCCGTATTCCTGAAGGCTCACAGCCTTTCCCTCGACAACGGGGAGGAAATATATACCCGAGGTCGTAGTCTTGACCTTGAAATCGTATTTCCCCGCTTCGGCGTTTAACCTGTTCAAAAGCTTTTCCTTCTGTTTCTGGTATTTTTTCGAAATAGTCTGCTTTTCCTTTAAAAATTCCTCATTGTCAAAAGCCCTGGTTATCTCATCTGAAAGCACCTTGGCAAACTCGTGCATATCCTTCTGGAACTGCCTCCCCTTGCCTGCTGTAAGATTTATTGCCACAGGCTGCGACGGATTGTCGAAATTATATACATAGCACCAGTCGTCAGGCGTTTTTTCTTTTACCGCGACTTTTTTTATATGATTCTCGGCATAATTTGTTTTACCTGTTCCCTTAGTGCCGGATATATAAATATTATAGCCTTCCATGCGGATCCTCAGGCCAAATTCCATCGCCCTTACAGCCCGCTCCTGGCCTATCACTTCATTTGACGGCTCTACCTCCGATGTGTCCGAAAATTTGAATATCTCCGGATCGCACCTGTTTACGAGCATATCGTGGGAAAGCTCGGTGAATCTCATTTTGCACTCCCTCATATCAGTCTTATTCTTTACTCCTGCCACTGTTTTTGCCGCAGCTTCATCTCCGGCTTTTCCTCCCGGATCATTGGTGATGTCTGACATCAATTCCCCTCCAGTATATCATTTTTCCACATAATTACTGCATCTTCCCTGTTATCTGCATAATATGCCTTACGCTGTCCTGCCGGTACAAACCCGAATTTCTGATACAGCGCCCGGGCGGCCAGATTGCTTTTTCTGACTTCCAGTGTCATTTTTCCGATATTTTTTTTGGCGGCTGTCGATATAAGCTCATTGAGCAGTAGACTCCCCATGCCATGTCTCCTGTACGCCGGGAGGACGGCAATATTCATGATATGCGCCTCGTCTGCCACGATCCACATCCCGGCATATCCCACAATGACGCCCTGTACATCGGCCACAGTGTAGTATGACAGCTTATTTCCTCTGATCTCTTCTTCAAAGGCCTCC
>JAQUNY010000272.1 GCA_028717405.1 Eubacteriales bacterium | reverse complement strand
TTGGAAATATGTGTATCCAGATTATAGTAACTGTCAGGATGCAGACTGTAAAGCAGCTTTAGGACATAGGATCTTAACAGGACTATAGAGCTGTCGCCGCCCTTTATATACTCGTTATATATATTCTGAAACAGCGTGTCGAACCTTGATGTCGATTCAACATGTGAAAAAACCGGTATTTTTTCCAGCCATTCATTTTTATAATCACACTGGAAATCCTGATCTTGATCGAATACAAAATATCGGTATTTCCTTCTGTTTTCACCTGCAAGATCAAAGGAAACCCAATAATTTGTATAGGGTGCAATGCCCTGATTGGACATACCCGGTCTTTTAAAAATAATATCCGAAGAGCTGACCTTATGTTTGACGCCATCCAATATTATTGCCCCTTCGCTTTTTGGAAAATATTCAATTTCATAATCATATATCATCCTCCTGGTATGCACATATCCGGCGGGATGGCGATCAAAATTGTTTATATGTGAGCAAAAAGTAATGCATGGCGAAATATCCATCAGGCTGATTTCTCTGACAGGGACATTATAGGGATTCATATTTCATCAGCCTCCTTCCGTATTTATTCTAACACAAAAAGGTATAACAATACACAAGAATATAACTTGAATGGGCGGAGGCATTATATATAATAGTAAGCAATAACCTGCCTGAAAGTTTAAATAACAAGCCTTAAAACTGATTTGACAAAACATTGACATTAAAAATCAGGAAACACAATATATTGCAATGCACTAAACCAGAAATATTAAAAAAAGGACGAAAATCCTGTGAATTCAGCAAATCAAAAGCATGTAATGAAAGCAAAAGACAAGCTTTGCAGTATGACAGTTGCGGAGAAAGTCGGGCAGCTGCTTGTCATCAGACCCAACTCGGAAGATTTTGAAGGAATTGTGGCGAAAGGTATGGTTGGCGGTGTTTATATGCCGTCGGACGTGTCTGCTGATGTCATTACCGAAATAAGAAAAATTGCACCCATACCTCTGATAATAGCTCAGGATCTTGAGTCCGGTATCACATGTGAGGGGCCATCCTGGCCTTCGGCAATGTCGGTAAGCGCATTACACAGCAAAGAAGCCGGCTATGAATGGGCATACCTGCAGGCGCTTCAGGCAAGATCGTTTGGTGTCAATGCGGCTTTCGGACCTGTTTTTGACCTGGGCATCAACAGATACAGCGAACATACGGGAATCAGAAGTATCGGGAGCGACCCGGACTGGGTTGCCGCCCTGGGGTGCGAGTTTGTAAAAGGTTATCAGGATGCCGGGATACTGCCTTTTGCCAAGCATTTTCCCGGATTCGGCAGAGGCCTTGAGGATCCGCATATGGAACTTTCCAATCTTGATGCCGACAGTGATACGATTTGGAATGAGGAGTTGCTGCCATACAGGGAGGCAATCAGCAAAGCAGGACTGATGGGTATTATGAGCGGGCATGTTATGGCCCCGGCAATAGACCCTGATGTGCCATCCACATATTCAGCCGGGGTACTTGGGATTCTTGATAGAATGGAATTCAAGGGACTGGTTATAACAGACTCGCTTTCAATGCTTGGTATATTGCAGTACGACAATACCGAAGAGATTTATCCGCGCGCAATAACAGCCGGGAACGACATGATACTGGCCAACATCCATATTGATGACATAAAAGGCTATGAATGCCTTATGAAAGCAGTGCGGGACGGCAGGATAACTACGGATATGCTGGATGGGAAAGTAATGAAAATATTAACGGCAAAGTACTTTATTGAAGAATTCAATTCAGTACCTTGCAGTGGGAGATCACCAGAAAATTGTCAGGTCCCTGATGTGGGTATGTTAAAGAAAAACAATAAATTGCAGAAAGTTCTGCCGGATTATCCGGCGGCATATGCGGCATATAATGAAGCGCAAAATGAAAAAACATTCATTAAGATGAGCGAAAACTCGATGACTTATTACAGGCGTGATGGGGGCGACTTCAAACCTTTCCTTAACGGGCAGCAAAATATGATAATCGTTGCTTCCGAAGAAGCCTTAATGATAAAAGGAGAGCTCAGTGACGGCAGGTCTCCTGCCCAGGTGCTGATGAAAAGCCTGCGGGAGCAATATCCTGACTGCAGGATAATAAAAGTTCCTCTATGTCCGGGGAGGGGCAATATTTACAGAGTATTAGAAGATTCATTGGACTGTAGTGATGTTATGGTAATCGCCCAGACTCTGGTTGGCTGCTATACCGGGACTGATCATTATCAGAAACCTCTAATTTCAATGATTCGGGCGTTGAAGAACAAAATCAGCAGTTTCATCGTATGGGGAAATCCGTATGCGGCGCTTGATATGCCAGCCGGATTGCCGCAATACGTTTTCGTATATGACCGGGGACCATGGGCCGGCGCGCTTATGAAGCTCATGCGCGGCGAAATATATCCCCGCGGCACTATGCCCGTGAAACTGGAATGGAATAAGGAATGAAGCAACATCAAAATTGACCGGGGAAGTCAGGCAAACAGATCAATAAAAAAATAGTAAGAAGAAGGGAGAAAAATCAATGAAGGCGAGAATTTTCAAGAGGGATGTGGCAGAAAAACAAAAAAGAACAACACCTGCAGTGTTTTTGTCAGGCAGGATTATCGCGGCTGCCATTGCCTTTGTGATGGCGGCAGGAATGCTTGCAGGCTGTGAAAAGGATGCAGGAACGACTGTGACGGGAACCGCTGCAAAAACAGGCGCTGCATCAGTTACTGCCGCCAAAACAGGCGCGGTGTCAACAACAGCAAAATCTACTGCAAAAACTTCGGAGGCGGACGGCACAGCAGCGACAGGCACTGTGCCAGCAGGCACACAGGCCGCAGCGGTGACAGATATTGCTGTGGTGACTGAGGAAGCGGATGCTGATGTAAATGAGGATGACGGACAGGCATCATCGGGAGCTGTAAATGAAGATGCACCATTTGACTTGGGAGGCAGACAGGTCAAAATGATATCATGGCAGGTAGCTGATTTAAATGGAGACAGCCCGACAGCCGGTTCATATGCAGTCGCTGTCTACAACAACACAAAATTAGCGGAACTCA
>JAQUNY010000271.1 GCA_028717405.1 Eubacteriales bacterium | reverse complement strand
TAATTCTGCCAGGCTTGCAGCGGTATACCTTAAAAGTATCGGCGCTGACGCATATTATATTGACCCCGGTGATGCCGGATTATATCTGACAGATGAGTTCGGCAATGCGCAGGTGCTGCCTGAGTCTTATGCAAATCTCAGTTCTCTGAAGGATAACAGGGGCATAATATTATTCCCGGGTTTCTTCGGTTATACAAAAAGCGGAGATGTGGTCACCTTTTCAAGGGGTGGCTCTGATATAACAGGATCAATACTTGCTGCTTCCGTAGGAGCAGAGGTATATGAAAATTTTACTGACGTTGACTTTGTTTTTGCCGCCAATCCGGGCATAGTGGATTCGCCTGAGCCCATTAAGGAAATAACATACAGCGAAATGAGAGAGCTTTCATATGCGGGATTTTCGGTCCTTCACGAAGATACGCTTGAGCCGGTCTACAGAGCCGGTATTCCGGTCAATATCAGGAACACCAATAATCCTTCCTCTTCGGGAACCATGATTACCAAAAAAGGCAAAGCAGACAAGGAGCGCCATGTAACAGGAGTCGCCGGTGCTTCCGGTTTTTGCAGCATTTTTGTAAGCAAATATCTCATGAACAGGGAAATCGGCTTTGGCAGGAAGCTCCTCAGTATTCTTGAAGATGAAGGCATCCCATACGAACACATGCCTTCTGGGATTGACAATATTTCTGTCATTTTAAAAGAAAAATTTTTAACAGCCTCAATCGAAAACAAAATAATCGGCAGGATAAAAAATGAACTATATGTCGATGATGTATATATCGAACATGGCCAGAGCCTTATTATAATTGTAGGAATAGGGATGAAAAACTCACTCGGCCTTGCCGCCAGAGCAGCTAAAGCTCTGGCCGCCGCAAAAGTAAATCTTGAAATGATAAATCAGGGGTCTTCGGAAATAAGTATGATGTTCGGCGTAATAGCAGAAAACTGCGAAAAGGCTGTAAAAGCGCTTTATGATGAATTCTTCAGGAAATCCTGACGACTTTCACTGTTGATTAGCTGCAGAAGGCATCGGCGTGTATAGTTCAATACCGGTATAATAGTGTTTAAGTATAGCATCATAGCTGAATCCGGCTCTCGCCATCCCCATTGCCCCTTCCTGGCTCATTCCTACGCCATGTCCGTATCCTCTGCCGTTTATGACATAATATAAGGGGGTGCCTCCTGACGGCAATGTTCCCGAATCAGCTTCTCCGTCTCCGGTGCCTGCTATGGCACTCGAGTCTGCAGGCTCTTCAGTGATTACCGTTTCTCCTTCAGAATACCCTGAGATATATGCTGTCAATCCTTCTGCCCCGGCAACATGAAGTGACTCAGGGTACGATGTAACCCTTACAACACCTCCGGAAGATATTATGCAGCTGTCCTGCAGGCTTATGGATACCGGATAGCTCATCGGATCAGATATTGCATATATTTGAGTCATCGGGAGATATGCACTTACATTTATGGCAGTCGGGCCGGGTGCTCCCTCATCCGATTCGCTTCCGGCGCCTGCTGTCGTTGCTGCCGTTAAAGCCGTTGCCGTTGTTGTCGCTGTCGCTGTTTCCGTTACTGTCTGTGAAGGCTGTGAAGATATATCACCCGGCTGGCTGTTGTCACTTGTGCCTTCATATCCGATAGTATAATACTGGCTCCTGACTCCAAGAATGTTTCTGCAAGCTTCTTTACTATATGTCAGTGATCCCTGAGTCCCTGTTATCAACAATTCAATGACACGCCCGCATTCTGAAAGCTTTGTGGCTTTCATACCTGTTATGTCTCCTATGGCTCCCTTTGTCCTGACTTTTATGTCATCAGGTGTAAGCGTTACAGTCCACGAGGCATATCTTACAGTTTCCGGTTCGTACGTATCAGGCACGCCTCTCAGGTAGGGAACTGCTTCAAACCATACATTTTCAGAATTCTCTGTGTGTCCGCCGCTCGTGGAAAAATATGTGGTCATGGCAATCTTGCCACCATACAGCGCAAGGACTCCTGCAGTCTGCTCAACGGCAAGATTGGTGGCAGGATATTCCCTGTCGTAACCCTTATATCCCTGGCAATCGTCACTTGAACAAACATCAAATCCATACAGCGAATGCTTGCCCAGATTTGCCACCAAAAAATTTCTTGCAGCAACTGCCTGAGCTTTTCCGGCTTCAGCAGGAGGCGCAGAACCGATTTCCATGGGAACAACGCCATATAAATATTTCTCGGGATCTATTATGTTAACTACGGTGAAATTACCCATCAGTTTTCTGATTTCTATCTCTCCTCTGTATCTTGAAGCCCCTGCCTTTACGACCTGCTCTGTCCCGGTGATGCTTCTGAATACAATGGGCATTATGGTGTCAGTATATGGGATGAGTGTGGTCCCGTCACTCCTGAGGATAGAAAGCCCGGCGGCGTCAGAGCCGGCTATAACTGTTTCTTCTGCCTGGACAAGACTAAGCTGCCTGAATGTGCCTTCAATATAGCTTCCGATTTCCATGCCTCCGGCAGAGCTTAAGCTAATACTGTTTACCAAAGGATTATTGAAAATAAGCCCCACTCTTACTTTATCGGGCATATATTCCGCGGATGCAGCAAGAAGAGTCAAAGCGTCATTTGAAGCTGCTTCTAAAACAGCTCCGCCTGATACTCCGCGCATCGGCATCATTGATAATATAATCGCCGTCAGCAGTGCTATGGCGAAAATCGGCCTGCTGCGAAATCTCATTATAACTTTTTCTTCATCTGTTACTTTACAATTGATATTCATGAAAACATTATACAATACAACATACGGATATTAAAAGTCAGGTTAATTATTTTGAATATATAGTTAAGTTTTACGTTATGCACGATTAACTTTACACTTTTGCTGCTGTTCTGATAGAATAATGATTGTTTTACTGCCGGTTTCATTAAATATTTTTTTGTGGCAGTGCTGCGGTTCATCAAAAAAACGCGGAGGTATTTATCGTGCCCTTTGACGGAGTCGTGACAGAATGTACGGCGTATGAAATGAATAGACTCCTGCCAGGCGCAAGGATAGAAAAGGCATACCAGCCTGAGCCCGATGAAATACTTTTGCTGCT
>JAQUNY010000270.1 GCA_028717405.1 Eubacteriales bacterium | reverse complement strand
TCTTTGTCAGTGCATATGGCTACATTGTTGATAAAGCGGAAAAATCCGATTTCAGACAAACATACATCAGGAACGGCAGACTGCAGTATCGCCTCTGCCATCGGACCCTGTATGGCTATTTGTGAATAGGAATCCGAAACATTTACAGCTTCGGCTTTGATTTTCAGCTCTGATCTGTCCTCCTGATCCTGTCCCTTTAGATTGGCGTCATTCCTTTTAGGATTCAAGCCCTTATTTAAGTCCAAAATACACCTTTGTATCCACTCATAATCTTTATCTGTATTTGATGCATTCACAACGAACAGGATGTCGTCAGGCGCAAACCTGTATATAAGCAGGTCGTCGACAACACCGCCATCCGGGTAACACATGGGTGAATATACTGCCTTGCCCTTCGGTGCGGCAGCTATGTCGTTTGTGACAAGCATCTGCACCAGTTTTTCTGCATCAGGGCCCTTAATTGTTATTTCTCCCATATGCGAAACATCAAAAAGTCCGGCAGCAGTCCTGACAGCCCTGTGCTCAGCCAGTATGCCGGCAGTCTTATATTCGACCGGCAGCTCCCATCCTCCGAAATCGATGATTTTTGCCCCGGCTTTTACATGTTCATCGTACAGTGGTGTCCTTTTCATAGTTGGTCTCCTTATAATTCTCAGGTAAAAATCCGATTCCTCCGCCCGATTTTCAGGCACAATGCCATGGCCTGGTTCTTATTGAGTTGTTACCGCAAAACCATTTTTACAATGTATTTATCATAATATAAAGAATATCTTACCGCAAGTATAAGGAGTAATTGAAGCAACTATTCAGGAGCAAAGGTGAAAAAAGATAAAAAAGATGAAAAGGACGAAAAAGATGAAAAATCAATAAATAATTTGCCATAAAAAATTTTTTCTGATAGAATTTATTTCAAATGCATTTTTGGTAATGTATAAATTTTAATACATAATAACGTCAAAAGGGAGCGGATTATGTCAACTGAAGAAAAAATAAACCGTCTTGACGAAATGACAGCTGCCGCCAGACAGGGCGGAGGGCCTGCAAGCGTTGAAAAGCAGCACGGTTCGGGCAAACTCACTGCGCGGGAAAGACTTGACTCTCTTTTCGATAAAGGAAGCTTTATTGAAACGGACTCTTTTGTTGAAACCAGAAGTACTGATTTCGGCATGGATAAAAAGAAATTCCCGGGCGATGGCGTTGTCACAGGTTATGGCACTGTAGACGGACGTGCAGTTTATGCTTCCGCACAGGATTTTACAGTGATCGGAGGCTCTCTCGGCGAAATGCATGCTGCCAAAATATGCAAGGTTATGGATATGGCGATGAAAACCGGAGTACCCTTCATCAGCCTGAACGACTCCGGCGGTGCAAGAATACAGGAAGGGATCGATGCCCTGAGTGGATATGGAAACATTTTTTACCGAAATACGCTTGCATCTGGCGTAATCCCCCAGATATCAGTCATCATGGGCCCCTGTGCCGGGGGTGCTGTATATTCGCCTGCAATAACGGACTTCACTTTTATGGTTTCGGGAACAAGCTTTATGTGCCTGACCGGTCCTGATGTTGTCAAGGCTGTGACCGGTGAGAATGTCACAGCTGAACAGCTGGGCGGTGCCGAAGTCCATAACTCTAAAAGCGGTGTTGCACATTTCATGTATGATCGCGATGAAGACTGTATAATTTCCCTCAAAAAGCTGCTCTCCTTCCTTCCTGACAACAATCTTTCAGAACCGGCGCACCTTGATGTCACAGAAGAGGAACTCAACAGGATCTGCCCTGAACTTGACACTATAGTTCCCGATTTGGCCAACAGGCCTTATGACGTAAGAGATGTTATAAGATGTGTAGTCGATAATAACGATTTTATGGAAATACAGGAGCATTTTGCACGTAATATAGTCATAGGCCTCTGCAGGATCAATGGACGCACTGCAGGTATAATTGCAAATCAGCCTAATGTTATGGCCGGAGCCCTTGATTACAACTCCTCAGACAAGGCAGCAAGGTTCATACGTTTCTGTGATTCATTCAATATTCCTCTGATATCTTTCACCGATACCTCGGGTTTTCTCCCGGGCACCGACCAGGAATATAACGGAGTGATCCGCCATGGCGCAAAGCTTCTATACGCATTTGCCGAAGCTACTGTTCCCAAGATAAATATTATAATGCGCAAGGCATATGGAGGCGCATACATTGCCATGAACAGCCGGCACCTCGGGGCAGACATGGTCTTTGCATGGCCTACGGCTGAAATAGCCGTTATGGGACCTGAAGGGGCTGCAAATATTATCTTCAGGAAAGAGATCGCGTCCTCGGACGATCCGGTATCCGAGAGAAATAAAAAAATCGGCGAGTACAGAGACAAGTTTTCAAATCCCTATGTCGCCGCCGCAAGGGGGTATGTCGACGATGTCATAATACCTTCGTCCACACGCCTCAGGATTGCGAGCGCACTTGAAATGCTTTCGGGCAAACGTGAGAAGCGTCCTGCAAGGAAGCATGGAAATATACCTTTATAAACAATGGCAGTACAGGATAAAGTCAACATGTTGCAACACTTTGTTATAATTTATAAATACCGGTCAGGAGGCAGACAATGAAGAAGTTCACAGTAAAGGTCAATGGCATACCATATGAGGTTGAAGTAGAAGAGCTCACCGGGAACGGTTCTGCGCGTCAATCTGTTCCGGCTGTGTCGCAGCCATTATCATCACAGCCGTTAAAAACTACAGTACCCGCAACGGGAGACATGGCGAAAGCCGCCGAGGATCCTGTCGCAGAAACAAAGCAAGCACCTGCAGCAACGGAACAGGCTCCCAACGGCAAGGTATCTTCTTCGGTCCCCGCCGGTGCAGAAACTGTGACCGCTCCAATGCCCGGCACTATACTAAAAGTAAATGTCAGCAGCGGTGATCAGATAAAAAAAGGGCAGGTGCTGCTTATATTGGAAGCGATGAAGATGGAAAATGAAATCGTATCTCCGCATGATGCCGTCGTTTCCTCGGTAAATACCGCAAAAGGCTCTTCTGTCAATGCCGGAGATGTACTTCTGTCATTGGCAAAAATCTGATATCGGAGGT
>JAQUNY010000269.1 GCA_028717405.1 Eubacteriales bacterium | reverse complement strand
TTCCGAGTATATCCTTCTTACCATTTTTGCCGATATTCCCCCATTTCAGCCTGTATAACGAAAAGCCACCCTGCAGGCACACTATCAATTATACATTTCAAAATACGGCTTGCCAACATCGTTCAGTGAGGCTATGAGAGCTGCCGCGGTCAAACCGCTGAATAAAAAACAAACGAGCCCGGTTTTAAAGTATTATTCATTAAAAGCCGGGCTCGATTCTTAATTAAACTCGATTTACTTTACTTGGCAAGCCTGCCGGCAAATTTTTCCAGTACAAGGTTGCTTCTTTCGATGAACTTTGTCATCGTTTCAGGCTCCAGCTGCTTATGACTGAGCATAGCCAGGTCATATATGTGGCTGCATATAAGCATCAGGTCATCCCTTCCGCCTTCCAGGCCTGCATCGTCTTTTACCTCAGTGTTTTCATTGCTTTTACTCATTGTTACAAGGAGCCTGATAAGCGGATTTCTGCTGTTCAGGACAAGTGTCTCATCAACAGGCATATCTCCGAATCCGCCTCCGCGGAACATCCTGCTCATTTCCTGCATTCTTCTTGACTGCTCAGACAGAAGGATTATCCCGGGTACTGAATCAGTCTTAAGGCTTTCGATTTTTATCTCCAGCTTTTCATTACCTGAAGCGTCCCTGAAAAGCTTCTCCAGCAGTCCGGCATTCTCCTTGATCTGGTCAGCATCATCCCCTTCAGCCGTTTCTTTGAGACTTTCGGAAAGGTCTGAGTCTATCCTCATAAACCTGACTTTGCTGTCCTTCATTTCGAGAAAGCTTACAAAGTTAACATCTATGAGGGCTGGCAGTATTACCGCCTCCATATCGTGATCTCTGAATATTTTAATATACTGTGCCTGCTGTTTTTCATCAGTGACGTAGTATACCGTATTCTTATTCTTAACACTGTTCTTTTCCAGATATTCCTTAAGGTTAAGATACTCGCTCCTGATAGTCTTGAATATCAAGATATCTTTCACCCTGTCATAAAATTTTTCTTCTCTCATACATCCGTATTTAACAAACGGATTGATATCTTCCCAGTATTTGTTGTAGTTTTCCCGCTCATTATCATAAAGTGAGATCAGCTTGTCAGCAACCTTCTTGATAATATGTGAAGAGATTTTTCTGACGTAACCATCATTCTGCAGAAAGCTTCTTGACACATTCAGCGGCAGGTCCGGGCAGTCGATCATGCCCTTAAGCAGTAATAAAAATTCAGGGATTATTTCTTTGATATTATCTGCTACAAACACCTGGTTGTAGAATAGCTTAATCTGTCCCTCATAACTCTGGAACTCATTTTTAAGTCTCGGGAAATAAAGTATCCCTTTGAGGTTGAACGGATAATCTACATTAAGATGGATCCAGAAAAGCGGCTCGCTGAAATCCATGAATACCTTCGAATAGAAATCTTTATATTCCTCATCGGTACAATCTTTTGGATCTTTCAGCCAAAGAGGTTTTGTATCATTTACAGGTTTGGGCGCATCATCTGCAGCTTTATCTTTGCCTTTTTCCCCGGCAGCCTCCTTTGCCTTCCTGTCTTCTTTGTCGGCGTCTTTTGCTTCCTTTGTTTCTTTGTCGGTTTCCTTTGCCTTTTCCTTCTCTTCTTTTATTCTTTCCGCCTTTCTCTTCTTTTCTTCTTCTATCTCATCAGCATCTGTGAAGTATATCTCATAAGGCATAAAAGCGCAGTATTTTCTTAGTACTTCACGGATTTTGTGTGCATCAAGAAATTCTTTGCTCTCATCATCAACATAAACTGTGATCTCTGTTCCCCTGACTTTTCTTCCGGAACCCGTCAGCTCATATTCAGTTCCGTCCTTGCTTGTCCATTTCACTGCTTCTAATCCCGGCATATATGACAAAGTATCAATTACTACCTTGTCTGCCACCATGAATACTGAGTAAAAGCCAAGTCCGAAATGTCCGATTATCTGGCTTCCGTCAGCCTTATCCTTATATTTTTCGACAAAATCCATCATCCCGGAAAAAGCTATCTGGTTGATGTACTTCCTGACTTCCTCAGCGTTCATCCCGATCCCGTTGTCAGATACCTTAAGGATCTTCTTTTTCTTATCAACGTGGACATCGATCCTGTAGCTCTGTTCATCGGTTCCATCGGCTGCCGCTTCAGCTTCTCCTATCGTTACAAGCTTTTTGTATTTGCTGATTGCGTCGCAACTGTTTGAGACAAGTTCCCTGAGAAAGATATCTTTATCTGAGTAAAGCCATTTTTTTATAATAGGGAAAATATTCTCAGTACTTATTGATACATTTCCGCTTTCTTTGTTCATAAAAACCACCCCGTTTTCATCTGTGTTTCTTTGATGACCTGCGTTTTTTTATTTTTTCTATTGATTATCAGGTATCAGAAAAGGTCATCTTTTACAGTATACAATCAGAATTTTAAGGTTGTCAAGAATTATTTAGCACTCTCTGCCTGAGAGTGCTAAATAAGGTGCCAGACAGCTGCCTTCCATATGGCTGCAAAATATTCTGATCACTTAATAAACCATCCATAAAGCAGCCTGAACAAAAAATTTCTTATGGTTTGCATACCTTACACGGAACATATCCCTTTTCACATGCTTCTTTCTCTGTTATTGGTATACAGCTTTTTACAAGATAACGGCATCCACCGGAATGATACCTTGTTCCTGTTTTTGTTATGTATACTGTCTTTTCCGACAACTCGCGTCTTAAATCTTCAAGTACATCCCGGTTTTCCACATTATCAGCGCCTTCTGCCTCTTCACTGCCTAATAACGAAAATGGAAAATTCCCGGGATCTCTCTCATAGCCATTCAGCCATGGCTTTACGACAGCCGTCTGTCTTAATATGACTTCAAACGACCTGATAAATGGCAGATCTACCTGAACTATATACTCGGCGCATATGATCAAATCATCAGGTTCCGGTGTTATCACGGCAATATCCCGGCCGGTCAGGGTGTTAAAAACTTCAGGATACTCTGTCTCCATATAATATTCATATTCAAATCTGCTTTGCGGGAATTTTATATGTGTGACTTCCAGTCTGTTTAACGGAGTCCCCGCATATGTAAGATACTTCCCTGCCATTG
>JAQUNY010000268.1 GCA_028717405.1 Eubacteriales bacterium | reverse complement strand
TGTTCCTGTCACTCGCCCCCGTATTGATCGTTTTTGCGGCTGCACAGCTATACCTGCTTAAACTGCCGAGACGCCGGGTCCTGAAGATGCTTTGCGGGATGTTCCTTTCCTTTATAGGCCTGACTCTTTTTCTTCAAGGTGTCAAAGCCGGCTTTTCGCCCGCGGGAGACATGCTTGGCTCATTGCTTGGATCCAAAAGCTTCAACTGGCTGCTTATACCAATCGGCTTTATACTGGGATTTGCCGTGATCCTGGCTGAGCCGGCAGTCAGAGTTCTGAATACCGAAATTGAAAAGGTGACGGGCGGCGCTGTAAGAAAGCCGGTAATGCTTTATACCTTGTGCTTCGGGGTAGCCTTTGCTGTGACCTTTTCCATGCTCCGGGTCCTCTATGGCTTTTCATTATGGTATATAATAATACCCGGGTATGTTGCGGTATTCATGCTGTCAGCTTTCACAAACAAGGAATTTGTCGCTATCGCCTTTGACTCCGGAGGCGCTGCGACAGGACCGATGACAGTTACGTTTATTCTCTCCATGACTGTCGGCGCCGCAAAATCGATTGAAGGGCGTGACCCGCTTTCTGATGGATTCGGCATGGTTTCGATAGTTGCCATGATGCCTATCTTGTCAATACTGATACTTGGCGCCATTTACAAAGGCAGAGAAAGAAAAAAGACATGAAATCCCGGGAATACACGCAGTTAAATCCTTTTCCTGAAAGGAGTAATTTATAATGGCAATAGATTATGATTTGATTGTAACCATAGTCTCCAAAGGCAGCGCAGATGATGTCGTGGACGCCGCCAAAACCGCAGGTGCCGAGGGCGCCACGATCATAGGCGGCAGGGGGACCGGAGTCCACGAGCATTCAAAACTTTTCGGCATGATGATCGAGCCGCAGAAAGACATCGTGCTGACGCTGATCCCTGCAAATATTACAGAGAAAGTCCTTTCATCTATTTCAGATGCGGTCGGACTTGAAAAACCCGGTAAGGGCATAGCCTTTGTTCTTGATGTAAAAAGGACTGCGGGCATATGCCATCTTTGCGCCGAAATGCTCCGCCTTCAGGATGAAGGCTCATCACAGGATTAATGCCATACTGTGTTGTCTATGTCTATATTAACGGATTATATCTTCGTACAGCCTGCACTTTATGTCCGCAAGGCACAGTTTATGTGTTGGAGTTGTGTCATGGCAAATAGTGGAATATAATGATAGTTGAAATCTGCTGCTGCCGGCAACACCAGAACGAATCACTGAAAATCAAGTATTGGAGGTCATAAAAATGATCCGGCATTTTCCAGTAAAAATGACATTAAGCCTGTTTTTAATGCTTATATTTATGATTTTTACTTCGGCTGTACTTCCCTTAAGCAATATATACGCAGAAGGAATAGAAAAAACCGTAACTGTTTACGTCAACAGCGTCATAATTCAGATCGACGGAAATCCCGTGGGTATTCCCAACATCACCTATGAAGGCGGTATATATGTCCCTGTAAGAGATATTTCGGAATATCTTGGCAGGAGGATAACCTGGAATGACACCGCCAGGACCGTAAATATTTATCAGCTTCCGGTCCCGGGAGCCGCCTCTGACAAATTGACAGCTGTCGAAGTTCTTAAAGGTATAGCATATTTGATATCCGCCGGTTTTCTCATTGCAGGCGCCCTTTTACTGGCTCAGATGCTCCTGATGAGAGGCCGCAGCGACATTGCATTTATTATGCGCCTTCTATCCTCCTCCGGCACAGCTTTTTCCGGAGTAAAAAGGCTTGTATATGAAACCTCGCTTTCAAAAACAGGTTTTATTTATATCCTTTTCGGAATAATCCTGGGTTTTCTTTCAACAGGATACCATGAAAATTTTGACATACTGCTTAGAGTGATTTTAATCTGCATGTGCGTCTTTGCTCTGCTCCTGCTGGGCTGGAAGGTGTCGAAAAACAGGAGTGCCAGGCAATGTCCCGAAATAATGAAACTGATCCGCTGATTGAAATTTTTGGAAAGCTTATAGACCGTTTTCGGCTATCTTCTTTCTTTTGTCATTTGTAATCTTTATCTTATAGAATACCACCGAGATAACAGCCAGGAATACTGTGGCGGCAACAGAAATAATAAATCCGGGCGAGCGTGGATTTGTAATGTTTTTACCTATCAAAGTGGCAAATAAAGCTCCCGGGAGCATCCCCACAATTGAAGCCGTTATATATGTTTTAAATGAAATCCCCGTCGAGCCCATGAACATTCCGACGATATCAACGGGAAATATACTCACTATTCTTATCAGGTACGCCATGAACCACTTTTTCCCCCTGGTTTTGGGGACCATTTCCCGAAGTCTGGGATATTTGCGCAATATTCTGTCAATCGCATCCCCTCCGGAGAACCTGCCCATCCAAAAGGGTATCGTAGCAGACACCGCCGAACCCGCAATGTTTATTATAAACGCCCATAACGGCGGGAGCAGAATGCTTGAAATAAGATATGGAATTATTATCGGAAACGCAAAAAACAGGGATTTTACCGCGAACAGTAGCAATGTAAAGGCCGCCGCAAGATATATATTATGGGGCGCCAGCGCCAGTATGTTCCGTAGAGAAAAATCTTCTTTATCGTTCAGATAAAAAATCCCCGCCGTTATAACCGCCGCCAGGAGCAAAAACCTGAAGACATTTGTAACTGCGGCATATTTTTTTTTCGTGACGGCGTCTAATTCCTTCATGTCAAACTTACCCATTTCTGCATTTGTCTTTAAAGTGGTATCTTCATTACTCTCGATAATAAAATATATCCAAATGTGATAAAATTGTCAACACACGGGCTGTGTGCACGGATATGCGACACAGAACCGTCCCCTGTCTTAATGGTAAGACAGGGGACGGTTCTGTGTCTTAACTGCCTTAGAAAATGCATAGGCTTTCTGCCATATGTTATAATGTTTTGTGTTACCCGCCACATATGATGTAATACATTATTGAGCAGGTAAATTATTGTCGCAAAAAGCATTGGTTTGTGTGCTTTTGTAGCGGGAGTAAAAGAAAGGATGCGCCATAGATTTGACATTTGAAGATTTGAAGATAATACCTCTGATACA
>JAQUNY010000267.1 GCA_028717405.1 Eubacteriales bacterium | reverse complement strand
TATGTAATACATATTCGATATTATATCATATTAATTAGATTTATGCAAGGCTTATATTTAGGTAATACATTTCGCTTTGCCTGAAAGCTTGATGTTATGCAGTTTTCAAGGTACAATGTTTTATATCCCCGAAACTCGGGTTAGGCAAAATAAATGACAGGCTGGTAAGGGGTGAATCCCCTCGCCGTTTTAATCCCGTAAAAAAAGCCATCGAATATATCGACAAAAACTATTCAAAGGATTTTAACGTGGCCCATCTGGCAAAGCTGTGTAATCTCAGCGAATCAAGATTTTACAGCGTTTTTAAGCATTATACCGGTTACACTCCGGTCGGGTATAAGAATAAAATTAAAATCATACATTCAATAAAGCTTCTCTCCGACATTAATAATACAGTCGAATTTATCAGCGAATCTATGAATTTCAGCTCCCCTGCATATTACAGAAAAGTTTTTAAAAAGGTCACAGGAAGCAATATAAAGGATTACCGCCTCGGTATGTAAATTTCTGCATATGCCATTATATGATGCAGCTTCGACCTGGAGCTGCTCAGTATTTATTACCTTTTCCTTACCTTCTGCCTAATGTTTTATAAACTTCATTGTAATATAGTGCGTTTTCTACCGGTGTGTTTGCCGGAATGTGATTGCCTACAGCCATAAAAAACCCGGGGCAGCTTTTACCGATATCCATACACCTTTTTACCTCGTTGTATATCTGTTCTTTTGTTCCATTTAGTAGTATTCGTGTATCCGCATTCCCAACAAAAACATGTGTCTTGCCGTATTTTTCAGCAATATATTTCATATCGGTAATTGGTTCCATTACAAAGCCATGCACCCCCGTTGCTGCTATTTCATCAATAAATTCTGTATAACACCCGTCGGAAGTAAACAATACCTTTTTCCCGCTTTCAAGCAAGGGTGCAAGGTATTTTTTATAATTCGGAAAGACATATTTTCTATACCATTCAGGATGAAATATGGCTCCTTCAGTCCATACAATATCGTCATGAAATGGGCAACTGATCTGATTATCGTAGTCTGTTCCTCCTGATGCATAAGTTGCATGCCCCATTTTCGTCCTGACATCTCCAAATTCTCTGTTATTAATCAATATATTCCATTCCAAATCATAATTCCATTCTCTTTTAAAGGCATTTGCCGCTCTAACACGTTCAGGCCCGGGACTTTTAGAATTAACATCAATGCCTGTAACTGTTTTTACCAATTCCCAATGGGATGCGGCAGAATATTCAGTCCTCGGTACTCTGTCCGGCATATTAAGGTTTATTGCTGCCCAGCCATCTTTATATGACATCTGTCTTACCCCCTGTTAATATACTGCGGAAGTGCATAAAATCAGATATTTGAAAGGAATTGATATCCCTGTCTATATGTAAACTCCAACTGTTTCTTTTAATTGCCTGTCCGGGACAGTATCTTTTACATTCATTGCATTCTCCGCAAAGCGATTCATTAATATCGCACATCCATATTCCTTTGTAATCAAAGCCGACGATTTGCCAAATCCATCCCCGCAATTAATGACCATCTTTTATAAACGCTCCAGCAGGAGTACCCAGTCATTTCCTCGTCCTGATGTCGGTGGGACATAGGTTTGTAAAGACCCTGTACTCGTCTCAAGAAAGGTGTATTTCGTGTTGTATTTAGGGTTGAACCAGCTCACCTTATAACGATTAAAATTGCCACTTAAATCCAATCCAAAGGGTTGTCCAAAGGGCGAATAAACCAGGAATACACTTTCATCCTGTGTTTGCATGGCCAGCGTTTTGCCGCCACCGTTTTGCACAGCATCAAATAAAATTTCATTTGCAGAAACAAGTTGTTCAAAGTGACAGGCTTCAAAAAATTTACGCATATAACCCATCTGCCTTGCACCGGGATGATGGATAGCTTCATGCCAGGGCACATCTGCATTGATGATGGGTGTACGTCCCTGGTCATACATTTGCCAAACGTTGTTGTTACCATAGGTGTGTCCGCATGCGCCGCTGAACATAGACCAGTAGGCGGCTTGGCGTACATCAAAATCGTCAAAGCGGTCGCTGGGACGGGCGATGCCTCTGTTATAAAAACCGACTGTAATCTGCTCATACCGTGGCTCACCATCCAGTGTGGGTTTGATCGGTGTCAGCTCATAATCCCGCCGTATGAACTCACCGTTGAAGTGGTCGCGCGCCGCATGAGAGGTTTGGATCATGTTGAAATCCAGCCACGATACATCATTGAAATGAGCGGATGACTGACCTGGTCCAATTGGATGGAAGGTGATAAGGTGCTCACCTGCATCACCTTTTCGGATACCGAATGCCATCTGTTCAAGCACTTTTTTGTCCGGCTCGGACGGGATACGATCGCCACCCATGATCCAGATGACAGGCTTATCCCTATATCGTGCACCTATCCACTGTCCATAGGCAAACGCATTGTCCCTGGTAAACAATTGTGGGCTTCTTTCATTTGCCTTCCAATGGCAGCCCCATGTAGGCAACATCCCGATAAACAGCCCTGATTTTTCCGCAATATCCACCACTGCGTCTACATGCTTAAAGTATTTCTCGTTGGGCTTGCTCACATCTTTGTCAATAAAAGGCAGATCGCCTTGTGCATTGGGTTCATCAGCTCCACCTATCTCCGCCACCACAACCGCCTGAATTACCGTAAAGCCCTTCTCCGCGCGGTCACGCAGATATATTGTGCTTTCTTTCCTGTTCAAGCGATGGAACAATTCCCACGCCGTATCTCCCAGATAAAAAAAGGGCTTGCCTGATGTATCACAAAGATAACGTTGATTTTCAGACACCTTCAACTGCTTCTTCATATTTAGTCACACCCGTTTCCTTTGGCACAAATATTGTCTGACTTTAGCTATAATTTTACCACCGATTTTAATAATATGGAATGTTCAAATTATTTCAAACAGCAATCGGTATGTGGTTCTTTGTAAGCCATAATTTAAACAACTGGTACAGGTTTCCATCAGTAATAATATTTTGAATTTGTTGTTGCGCATTCCTGTTCATAGATTGAATGGGAATATACTATTTGACCTCTAAATATACTTCCCGTGGAAATACCATAAAAC
>JAQUNY010000266.1 GCA_028717405.1 Eubacteriales bacterium | reverse complement strand
CAGTACTGCTGATTTTGCCTTGACTGATATTTCGCCCCTGTGGGTTTTGAAAACAGTACCGGTGATTCCGATTATATCGCCTATATCAAGCCTGAGAAACTTTTCGTACTCCTGTTCACCGATCTCTTCGATCCTCACATATACCTGTATTCTGCCATCTCTGTCCTGAACGTCGCAGAAGGATGCTTTCCCCATGCCGCGCTTCGACATGATTCTTCCGGCTATAACAACCTCACTGCCCTCCATTTTTTCAAAATCTTTTTTTATGGCGCCGCTGTGGGCTGTGACATCGAATTTTCTTATCATAAAAGGGTCGTCGCCGTCTTCCCGGAGCTCACTGAGCTTCTTTCTTCTGACAGCAAGTATTTCGTTAAGCTGCTCTGTTTCAAGAATGTCGTCTTCGGACTTTGGCTTTATTTCCATATGCTTATCCTCCAAATTGTTGGTCGTGTACCATTTTTCACTCCCCGGACCTGATTACAGCCTGCAGCGATTGCAGGCTGTAATTTTGCAGAACTGATGCCGGACATATGATTTTTAAAAAATACTCAGCTACCCGCAGCTTTCAGCTTATTTATCTCAATGATCTTAAACCTGATAATACCCCCCGGAGCCGCAACCTCAGCTATCTCTCCCGGACGTTTCCCTATCAGTGCCTTCCCCGCAGGTGATTCATTCGATATCCTCTGTTCAGCAGGATTGGCCTCCTCAGAACCTACTATCGAATATTCCACTGTTTCATTCAGTTCCATATCCACCAGTTTCACACTCGCGCCTATGCCGACGGCGTCAGTCCCGACCTCGTCTTCATCAATCAGCTTTGCGTTCTTGAGCTTATATTCAAGCTCTGCTATTTCACTTTCTATCTTCGCCTGCTCATTTTTAACTTCATCGTATTCAGAATTCTCGGATATATCTCCAAATGTCAGGGCTTGTTTAATTCTTTCGGCGATATCATGCCTCACCGTGCTTTTCAGGTAGTCCAGTCTGTTTTCAAGTTTTTTCAGGCCTTCGTAAGTAAATAGAAATTCTTTCTGCTGCATCAGGTAATTCCCTCCCGGTTCAAGATATTATGCTTCATCGTTTCATCTCTTCACCACTTCATCGCTTCATCATTCGTGAGGCGTCAATTAGAGCTGTAGTTTGGCGATTCCTTAGTTATATATATGTCATGCGGGTGGCTTTCCTTCAGAGAAGCCCCCGTTATCCTTATAAACTCAGTGTTCTTTTTCAGTTCTTCAATATTGATGGTACCGCAATAACCCATCCCATGCTTAAGTCCCTCAACAAGCTGGAATACTGCTTCGGAAAGCGATCCCTTGTAAGGGACTCTCCCCTCGACTCCTTCTGGAACAAGCTTTACCGCCTCTTCCTGAAAATACCTGTCCTTACTGCCTCTTTGCATTGCCCCGAGCGAGCCCATACCTCTGTAAACCTTGAAACGCCTGCCCTGGAAGATTTCAGATTCTCCCGGGCTTTCCTCTGTACCGGCGAAAAGATTACCTATCATTACTGAGTCCGCTCCGGCGGCAATTGCTTTAGTTATGTCTCCTGAATATTTAACACCACCGTCGGCAATTATTTTTACTCCATACCTGGCTGCTGCCTGCGAGCACTCATAAATGGCCGTTATCTGCGGTACGCCCATGCCCGTAATGACCCTTGTCGTACAGATCGATCCCGGCCCCATACCTACCTTTACCGCATCTGCCCCGGCCTTGGCAAGATCCCTGACTCCTTCCGGCACCGCAACATTCCCGGCAATGACCTGGATCCCGGGGAATTTTTTCTTGATATTACTTACCGAATTGATGACATTGGCTGAATGTCCGTGTGCTGCGTCAACTACGATCACATCTACTTTGTTTGCAGCGAGGGCTGAAACTCTCTCCATCATATCGGAAGAAGGCCCTACAGCCGCACCGGCCAGGAGCCTTCCATTCAAATCTTTTGCAGAATTCGGGTATTGGATTGCTTTCTCGATATCCTTTATGGTTATGAGGCCTTTGAGATACCCCTTTTCATCAACTATAGGCAGTTTTTCTATTTTATGCTGCCTCAGTATTTCCTTGGCCTGATCCAGGGTAGTGCCCTCCGGCGCCGTAACAAGGTTATCTTTTGTCATGGCTTCGCTGATAGGCTTATTGTAATTCGTCTCAAATCTAAGGTCCCTGTTAGTCAGAATACCTACAAGTTTGCCTTCTTTTGTTATGGGGATCCCGGATATCCTGTATTTCGCCATGAGATCCATTGCTTCGTATACATAATGTTCCGGCGAAAGCGAAAACGGGTCTACAATAACGCCGTGCTCGGATCGCTTTACCTTGTCTACCTCCATCGCCTGGTCATTTATAGACATATTCTTATGTATTATGCCGATGCCGCCCTCCCTTGCCATGGCTATAGCCAGCTTGGATTCAGTTACCGTATCCATGGCGGCACTGAGCAAGGGTATATTGATCCTGATGCTTGCGGTAAGCGAGGTTGATGTGTCGACCTCCCTGGGAAGAAAATCTGCTCTTCTTGGGAGAAGAAGCACATCGTCAAATGTCAGGCCTTCTTTCAGGAATCTGTCACTCACAGCAATTTCCCCCTTTGCTTGTAGTAATATCTCTTCAATGTCTTTATACTGATGCAAACGGCCAACACTGCATGCAATACGGCATTGCACAACCAGCGATCAGAACGCCAAAAGCAGCGATTGCAACGTTCCTGTATTAATCAAATTATTATACTAGCCGTTTGCTTATAAGTCAAGAGCGGATCTTTGCCTGATTTGGCATAATTTAGCATGATTTGGCAACCTGCAAAATAAAAAACAATAAATAATCTTTGAAATAATCTTTAAAAATTAATACGCCAGTTAATAATATTTTGGAACTGCCTGTCCGCCGGGGTTTGCCTCCTGCCAGGCTTCATAAGTCTTATAAACCTTAAGGTTGTTATATAGGACCTCCCATACAAGCGGTGTCTCAAAATTCATACGCCAGGCTGCTGTTCCTGCCAGCCTGTACTTTTGCGCAAGCGACGACTTCAGGTTTATGGAGTTTTCATCTTCAAGCCAAAGCTTGTAGAGCGCGCCGCCTTTACTGTACTCCGCATAATACTGC
>JAQUNY010000265.1 GCA_028717405.1 Eubacteriales bacterium | reverse complement strand
GCATCATCAGTACCACAAAAGCCATGACGACCACTGCAAAAATGTATGCGGCGGAAGTCAGTTTTTCATAGTTCAGCCTTGTAAAATTGTTGTTGATAAAGTGCTGGAGCAAATACAGGTTGGCCGGAGGATAAGGGCCGCAAAGCACATAAACCTCTCTGAATATCCTGAATGAATTTATTATTGACAGAAGCGTCACCAGGAATGTCACAGTGAATATCTGTGGCAGGATTATTTTCGCCATCCTTGAGAAAGGACCGGCACCGTCTATACGGGCAGCCTCATTCAGTTCGCGAGGGACAGAGGACAGGGCACCCAGAAAAAGGATGATATTAAAACCTGAATATTTCCAGATGTAGATAAGAACAACCGGCACATATAGAAGGGGGCCGTTGAGCCAGTCCGGTCCCTCTAATCCTGTGAGTGCGCCGGCCAGCCTGTTGAGGTGACCGTTCTTTTCAAACATGAGCTGCCATACAAATGCTATACTTACGGTGGGTACGGAGAGCGGCAGGATCAGTGATTTGCGCAGTATGCCGGATGAAATCCTGAATTTGCCGGCCAGTGTTTTTATAACGTAGGCGGCTGTTAATGAAAACAGGATCATCAGGGGCACAACTGTGACGGTCAGTAAGAAAGTGTTCTTTAGTGCAAGAATGAAAGCTTTGTTGGCGAACAATGAGCAGATATTGGAAAGACCGGTAAATTCCTTCTCGATCGCATTGTTCAGCATACTGTAATATAGACCGCCTGCGAAGGGGATCAGGTAGAATATCAAAAATCCGGCAAGAGCCGGTGTTAAAAATATCAACAGCGCTTTTCTGTTTTTGAGCAAATCAGTACGCCTCCATGCTGTTGTGGCATCATACATTCATTTGTTCATTCATACATAAATTCATACATTCATTCGTTCAGATAGATCCAGACTGCCTGCTCAAGCCTCTTGATGACAACGTCTTTACTTATCTCACCCCTCGCAAATTGCTCCAGCGGAATTTTAAATATCTGCAGGATCGGATCTCCCAGTGAATGAAGGTTCGCATTATCAAGTCTGCTGATGATTTCCATGAGCTTGTGCACCTGGGAAGTGTTTCGTGCCAAAACAGCTTCATTTTTCAGCAGAGCGGCCTCGGCGTTTATGGCGTTGCTGACAGCATCTTCCGAATGAACTACGGTGATCTGGCCGCAATTTATCAGTTTTTCTGCTGCGGCCTCAAAAGCGGCCTTTGATACCGGAACTGAGCGGTCATTATTTTCTGCAAGATACAGTATGAATTTGAGCGAGTCTTCCTTATTGCTGCTTTTGCTGTTCAGCGCGTAGCCTTCAATTATTGTAAACGGCCTGACGTCATTCTTTGTAAGAAGCGGAAGCATGAATATCTCGCGGTCGCGGATGTTGCTATAGAGTGATAGCGGAGAATCATATGCCGTGATGCCTGCCACATTATAGATCCCGAATACAGATTTTTCATTTCTGTCAGATGCATAAAGACTGTCATGCGAAATATCTCTGACAGCATCCAGAAATGAGGAGAACAGCGTGGTATGAAAATCTGCCTTTTTATTGTCAAAATCGATCAGCCTGTGTTTGACACCCTCGAATATGATGCTGTACCTTCTGATACCGGAGGAAAATTCAAGTGGTTTTATGTCGCCGCCGGCAGCAACTTTTTCGTATGCTTTATCGATGAAATCATGCCATGTCCAGGAAGAATCATGAGGCGTAAAACCTGTATTTTCGACATATTGTTTGTCCGCGGTGATAATATTGAATGAAAAGCCGACAGGCAAGATATAAAGGATACCTTTGTGGCTGCAGCTCTCTACAATATTGTGAAAAAATGCACCGCTATCGTAAAAGGCCTGTGAGCCTTCCACAGAATGAATATCAGCCAGAGCGCCTGACTCTGCGGATTCAGGATAGGGAAGATACTGAGATGAGATGATGTCCCAATCCAGGCCGGACATAAAGGTCAGACTGACATGCTGCCTGTAATCCTCAACTGCCTGAGCGGAGAGAGGGTCATCTTCCCTGTAGTTGAGCATTTCGATTGCGATGTCGGGATTTTCATTCATGTATCTGTCCGCTTTTATTGCAGTATTTTTGTCATAACTGAAGGACATGAGGCGCAGGCAGGTTTTAGCGGATTGTTCTGATTCAATTTCTGCCCTTCTCCTTGCGGCCTCCTCGCCGTGCAGCCGGACATATTTATAGACCTGCAATTCACTAAGATCCTGATCAATGACAGAGATATGGAATGTTTCGCCGTCTATTGCCAGATTACAGGGATTCCAGTCCGAGGCAATGTATGACTTGATTTCATAAAGAGAAAGGTTTATTAATGTTTCGGCAAAATCTCCGGTTCCGCTGTGTCTGTTGACCAGGGTTTTGTTCAGGTATATGTAGAAATCGTTGCTTTCCTTGCAGCAGGTGACAGCCCTGGGGATATCCCATAAGCTGGTGTAAGTATGCTTCCATAAGGACAATCCTGTTGCAGGATCGATTTTTTCAATATACGCTTTTGAAACAGAATCGTCGTATATAAGGACAATACAGCCGTCGGCTGAAACGTCGGCATCAGTCAGGGGGTGGCTGATTTCAGTTATAGTGATTCCTTTCATGTCTGTGATCTGGATGCCTTCATAGGATATAAGGTAGAGGCTGCCGTCTTTAATTACGATTTTGATGATTTTATTGTTAACGAAGATGGCTGAATCCTGTGGCTTGATAAGGTCGGACAGCTTGCCGGATCGATCAAAAACTTCAATGCGCCTGTTCATGTTTACCTGAGACGGATCTTTGACAGGGATCGCTGAAACGGCATATATCAGACCGCTTTCATCAGTTCCGAACCGTTCGATGCTATATTCCGGATCCCTGATGTCCGGCTGTTCAAACTCCACTATGCTAAAATCGGTATTATATTTGACTATGTGGTTGATTTTGCTGTTTTCTCCGGATGATAACGCTAGGAAATGATCTTCGCCATAGCGGGCAAGATTCCTGACTTTGCCCGGATCCCCCTGAAAAACTGATTGCTCAAGATATACGGCGTAGGTCACTGATTCTCCGGGAACATTTGCGCCGCATGATGCGAGCAGCAATGCTGTG
>JAQUNY010000264.1 GCA_028717405.1 Eubacteriales bacterium | reverse complement strand
AGTTCATAAACGGAGTAAAAAAGTCCATGGAATCCGAAATTAACCGTGAGAAGTCCAAAGGACGCATTTTCAGGCCGATCAGAATAATGGCAGCCGGGATACCTAATGTAGGCAAGTCTTCTTTTATCAACAGAATAGCAGGAAAAAGCGGCGCAATCACCGGTGATAAACCCGGAGTCACAAAGGGCAGGCAGTGGATCAAAATCAATCCGTTTATAGAGCTGCTTGACACCCCCGGTATCCTGCAGCCCAGATACGACAGCAGAGAAACAGGCCTCCTGCTTGCATATACCGGGGCAATTAAGGACGATATTTTTGATAAAACAGAAGTTGCATCTCTGATGATGTCTGTGATTGCCGTGAAATATCCGGGGATGATTTCCGGGAGATACGGCATCAAGGCGGAAACTGTAACCGAACCATTAAAACTCCTGGAGGAAGCCGCCATAAAAAGAGGATGCCTGATGCATGGCGGAGAAACTGATTTGGAAAGAATGGCATCGCTTGTTCTCGATGAATTCAGAGCGGGAAAAATTGGGAGGATCACTCTTGAAGAACCTGAAAATCACCAATGAAGGAAAAGCTCTTAAAGAAAAAATCAGGCTTGAATCAATGTCTGTCTATGAAAAAAAATACCGGCTCGCAGGATATTCGTTTATAGCCGGTATTGACGAAGCCGGCAGAGGCCCGCTTGCCGGGCCGGTGGTTGCAGCAGCCGTTATACTCCCGCAAGGCTCATTGATAACAGGCGTAAATGATTCAAAGAAGATATCGGAAAAGAACCGGGAGTTACTTTATGATGTAATAAAAAATGAATGTATATCATGGGCTGCGGGCATTATAGATGAGAAGGAAATAGACTCTATCAATATTCTGAACGCTACAATAAAAGCAATGTATAAGGCAATAGGAGGTCTTTCAGAAAGCCCGGATTTTTTACTGATTGATGCTGTAAAACTCGAAAAAACCACAATACCTTCTGAGAGTATTATCAGGGGAGATGCTCTCAGTATATCCGTAGCGGCTGCCTCAATAATGGCAAAAGTAACACGTGACAGGATAATGAGAGAGTATGATAAAATCTGGCCTCAATATGGCTTTGCAGCGCATAAGGGCTATGGAACAGCACAGCATATGGACGCCATAATGAAATACGGCCTTTGTGAGATACATAGAAGATCATTTACAAGGTTTGCTCCATGAGGGCATATGAACATCCATCATATCAGACAGACAGAGCAAAGACAGGCAGAGTCGGAGAGGAAGCTGTGGCAGCTCATCTGGGCAGGTGTGGATACAATATACTTCACAGGAATTTTCGTATAGGCAGGCTCGGAGAAATCGACATTATTGCAGAAAAAAACGGAGTTATTTTCTTTGTTGAGGTCAAAACACGTACAGGCTTGAGCTTTGGCCTGCCGGCTGAGGCTGTGAATAAAAAGAAAATAGAAAAAATAAGAAAACTGGCTTCTGCATTTATGGCAAATCGATACAAAGAAAGTGATGACAGGGCCGTTGAGTTCATAGTTGCTGAGGTCACAGCGGCTATAGAAAAAGGAGAGCCGACGGTCAGGGATATCAAAATAATAAGAGAAGCATTTTGAATGTCATTTTATAAATTACGAATTAAAAATTATGAATTATGAAGTTTGGCAATATAAATCTTGCAAAAATTAAATTATTGATATAAAATACATAAATTAAAGTTATAGATTTTAGTATAAAAAATATTGACAAAGAGCTTATTTTTTTAAAAAATCCTTTGCGGAGGTCAATCCTGATGGAGTTATTTGCAGCAGGCAGCAAATCACAGATGAAGGAATCATATAAAAATATTGCAGAAATTTATGCCTCTTATAAAGAGAAAAAATATCATTTTGATATGTCCCGAGGCAAACCATGTCCTGAACAGCTGGACCTTTCGAATGGTCTCATGACTTGTCTGGGAGAAAAAGAATATTTTTCAGTCCAGGGTACAGACTGCCGTAATTACGGCAATCCTGAGGGAATAGCCGAAGCAAGGGAGCTTTTTGCAGAAATGCTTGAAGTAAAGCCTGAGGAAGTCATAATCGGCGGGAATTCAAGCCTTAATATGATGTATGACACGATGATACGCGCCATGCAATGCGGAGTCGAAGAAGGCGGAAAACCCTGGCGCCTCGGGAAAGAAGTAAAGTTCCTTTGTCCGAGTCCCGGATATGACAGGCATTTCGCCATATGTGAAAGTATGGGCATCAGAATGATCACAGTCGCTATGACTGATAAAGGACCTGATATGGAGGCTGTTGAGAGGATGGCAGCAGCAGACCCGGCTGTCAAAGGGATATGGTGTGTTCCCTTATATAGTAATCCTGACGGGATTTCATATTCAGACGAAACAGTTGCAAGACTTGCCTCGATGAAGACCAAAGCTCAGGATTTCAGGATTTTCTGGGATAATGCATATGTGGTCCATCATCTGGATCCGGATGAGCCGGATAAAGTTAAAAACATACTTCCTGCGTGCAGGGAAGCAGGTAATGAAGACAGGCCTTACATTTTCTCATCTACATCAAAAATTACTTTTCCCGGAGCAGGCATAGCCATGATGGCTGCAAGTTCAAAAAATATCAGCTTTATTATGAAACACCTTACAAAACAGACAATAGGTCCTGACAAGCTGAATCAGCTCAGGCATGTAAAATTTCTCGGTGGTATGGACGGCATAAAGCTCCAGATGGCAAAGCATGCAGCCATACTCAGGCCGAAATTCGACGCAGTACTGGACATTTTTGATAAAGAGCTTCATGATAATAGTATAGCCACATGGAACAAGCCCAGGGGAGGTTATTTCATAAGTCTGAACGTTGCCGGAGGATGCGCGGGCAGGGCTGTCAGGCTGGCAAAGGATGCCGGGGTAATACTCACTCCGGCAGGAGCAACTTTCCCTTATGGTAAAGATCCGGCTGACAGTAATATCAGGATCGCACCGACCTTTCCTCCGCTTGCCGAGCTGCCTGAGGCTATAAGAATAGTATGTGCATGCGTAAAGCTTGCATGTGCGGAAAAAATGGCTGGTATATGCAGATGAGCGTAGATACCTATGAAAGCGTATTTAATTCAAGATATGCAAGC
>JAQUNY010000263.1 GCA_028717405.1 Eubacteriales bacterium | reverse complement strand
CAGAAGACATGCCGGACAATATCGCCGATCCTGCAAAAGGTGCGGCCAGCATTCCGACCCCCGACATAAAATAAAACCACCCCTCAAAAAGGGTCTTCCCCGATTTGGGCATTAATGCGAACCTGTATGTGAAAATTGACACATTGAATCCTCCAAATCCGATCCCTCTCACTAATGCCGACAAAAACAGCAAATAATAAGTGTTTTTCGTAAGAAACGAAAGCACCAGCATCTCAGATGCCACAATAAACGCAGTTATCCCAAGCACAAACCTGTATCCGTTTTTGATTTCCACCCTCTGCCATATACGGTTGGCAATGATCATCATCACTATTGTAAACACATTTATAAGAGAAATAAAACCATAATCAAACTCAAGATATTTGATGAGGTATATAGGTGTAAAGGAGGATGCCATTGTCTCAAACAGATAAAAAAGGAGCATGAATATTAAAAAGCTCCTGTATTCCATGTTTGCCGCAGGCTGAAAAAGCAGGCTCCGTAGTGTGCTCGGGGGTGATTCCACGTCCTTTTTATACTCATCTTCCCTGATTTTCCGCAATATCAGCAGATCAGCCAACGCCATGGCAAAGCTGGCAGAAAATATGATAACAAATCCCGTATATCCTTTATTAAAGTAGTCCAATATGATCCCGGATGCCAGAGTCGCCAGCGAAATACCTATCCTCAGTGCAAACATCCTGAAATATACAAACCTTGTTGCATGTTCCGGTTCCAGTATATTCATCATCCAGACTATCCAGCCAACCCTGTATATACTCCAGATGATGTCTGACAGGATAACCATTCCCGCAAGTATTGCCAGCAGCGATCCACGTCCCGCCCTTATGTGAGGCAGGAAAACAACTCCGAACATAAGGGCTCTGGAAACAAAATTCATGGACAGGAGCAGATTTTTTCTTTTACTGACCCTTTCAAAAATCAAAAAAGAAAATATGCATAATATAGTAGAATAGTTCATCGAATTATTTATAATGGCAGTTATGAAATCGTTGCCGCCAAGAAACAGTACAAATCCCGAAAGGACCATGCCCGCCGTCAGGGCATAAGCGCTGTTTATCAATACTGCATCTGCGACAAAAAGCATGCTGTCCCTGCTGAATATTTTGCTGTCTTTACTTTTCCTTCTCATAAGCCCATATTTTTCTCTCTGAAAGTTTTATTGCCACCTACAATGCTATCTAAGCAATTACATCCATGCGGTCATCATGTCAACCCGGCCGATCCTCTGCCCTGTTTTTAATCAGTACAATGTTTCCAAAAGCCAGACCTGCGTTTTCGGCCACAATCGGGCATTTGATCCTGAGGAGGAAATAAGTCCTGCTCCCGGCTGCCGTACTTCCTTCGAGAGATTCATAGTTAGCCTGTCCTTTGGCAATGATCATATCAGCAGCCTCTATTTCACGGATAAAACTTTTTGGGCTTTTATGCAGTATTGTGCCTAAATACCCCGCTCCGTTGGTGATTACCCTGGAGATCCTGTCCATTCCTGTTTCCAAAGCATCCCTGGGCGTCACATCGTTCAATATCGGCGCATCTTTTACTACATAAGTAACTTCTGTTCCAGGCTTAAACCTCTTTATTTCGTTCACAAGGATCCTGTCAAAAACGATTTCACCGCTGTTGTCACCCAGGATCATAACCTTGTCTGCCACCGAAAGCGCTGCCCGGAATTCCTCATAATCACTGTAATCAAAATCCCTGGCGGTTATTTCGCCGATGGCTTCATCAATGTCGAAATCAGGCATGATGCCCATATCTATTATGTTACCGGCCACAGAAATCTTCAATGCCGTCATAAGCTTATCCTCAGAATTTTCCGATATAGCAAGAACTTTAGCAAAAAGGTCCTCAGCCATTTTATTTGATTCCTTTTTTGCCTTTTCGTAAGGGTCTCTTAGCCCCATAGCCCTGTAGGCTTCAAGCAGCACGATCGTGGAATTTTCAGCCGGTGAAGCTTCAGGATCGAGGTCCGGTATTATCTTCAAAACTTCATTTATTATCCTGCCGGCTTCTTTTTCCGGATATCCCGCTGTCCTGATTGTGTTAATTACCTGTTTGAAATAGCATGGTACGCAATCCGCCCTGACTTTCACAAAAACCTCCTGTAGATCTGTGATCCTGCAGATACCTTCCCTTATTCAGTTCATTACGATCGTTTTTATTACTTCCCCCGGATTCTGTGCAGTAAACCTGAAAGCTTCGGCAATGTCTTCAAAATCAAACCTGTGCGTGATAAGCTCCCTGACTTTGATCCTTCCGTCAGATATCCATCTGATAGCCGCCGGATATGCATTCGCATACCTGTTGACTGAAACATAGGTCAGTTCTCTCTCTATAAAAGCCGCTATATCCATCGGGACATGATTGCTGCGGGGCCATCCGACCTGTACCGCACAGCCTCCCGGCTCAAGATATCCGAAAAGTGATTCCGTTGCCGAATCAGAACCGGCGGTTTCAAAAACAACATCAGCTTTGATATCAGGTAATTTCCCGTCCGTAATTTTAATTACCTTATCCGCCCCGATCTTACCGGCGAACTCCAGCCTGAAGCTGTTGATGTCTACACAGGCAGCCTCTCCTCCCCCTGCCGCCTTGAATGCCTGGAGTGTAAGCAGCCCAATCGGTCCCGCACCGATTATAATGCCTGATGCCCCCTTTGGGAAAACCGCCCTTTTAACCGCCTGTACAGCCACAGCAGCAGGCTCGATCATTGCGGCTTCCTCAAAAGGCAATCCCCCGGGCACCTTAAAAACCATATCTCCGGGCACACACACATAGTCGCAAAAAGTACCGTTCTCCGGGGGCGCCGACAGGAACCTGACATCCGGACAAAGATTATATCTGCCTTCCCTGCAATATTTGCAGCGCCCGCATGGTATACCCGGTTCTATCGTCACAGTGTCGCCCTCCGACATGTTCCTGACAGCTTTCCCTGCCGCAAAGACAGTACCGCTGCACTCATGGCCGGGTACATAAGGTCTGTCGACCACAAAATTGCCAAGACGCCCTTCTTTATAAAAATGTGAATCCGATCCGCATATGCCGTTTGCCCTGATCTTTACTACCACATCGTTTTCACCGGGCTCGGGGATTT
>JAQUNY010000262.1 GCA_028717405.1 Eubacteriales bacterium | reverse complement strand
AATACATGAATGTCGGCAGTCATAAAATATTTGGCTGCAGAAGGCTGGTCATTGAGTAAGCAAAGCATTTTCAATACTTTCGGCTTGGACTGCAGCCTCAGATATAGCTGCTTTTCCGTTATATGTGATGTGGGGCACTGGTGTGAACTAACGGTAACTTAAGAGAGGAGAGTTTTTAAAATGAATGTGCTTGTAACAGGCGGAGCCGGTTACATAGGGAGTCATACCTGTGTTGAGATGCTCAAAGCCGGGATTGGGACAATTGTTGCCGACAATTATTCAAACAGCAAACCTGAAGTTTTAAACAGGATCGAAAAAATAACGGGCAAAAGGCCTGCGTTTTATAAAGCCGACATCCTCGACGGCGAAGGTCTGGAAAGGATTTTCAGAGACAACAGGATCGACGCGGTCATACATTTTGCCGGACTTAAGGCTGTTGGCGAGTCTGTAGCCAAACCTCTTGAATATTATCATAATAATGTTACAGGGACCCTTGTTTTGTGCGGAGTGATGAAGAAGTACAACGTCAGGAAGATAGTGTTCAGCTCATCCGCAACAGTATATGGCAGACCGGAACAGGTTCCGATCAGCGAGGACGCCAGGCTGCAGGTAACAAATCCGTACGGGCGCTCAAAACTTATGATAGAAGATATCCTGAGAGATCTGAAGGTTTCTGATTGCAAATGGCAGGTTATGATCCTGAGATACTTTAATCCCATAGGTGCACATGAAAGCGGACTTATAGGCGAAGATCCAAACGGGATACCAAATAATCTGATGCCCTACATAACTCAGGTGGCAGCAGGCAGGAGAGAATTTCTCAGCGTATTCGGCAATGATTATAATACGCATGATGGCACCGGAGTCAGGGATTATATACATGTGAAGGACCTTGCCCTCGGGCATTTGAAAGCACTTGAAAAAATGGCTTGCGATATTGGCGGATGCGCGAAAGAGGGGGCTGAAGTATACAACCTTGGGACAGGTAAGGGATATAGTGTTCTGGATGTTGTACGGGCCTTTGAAAAAGCTTCCGGTCTGAAAATACCCTATAAGATAGTCGGGAGACGTCCGGGAGACATAGACGAATGCTGGGCTGATCCCGGCAGGGCATACATGGAACTGGGATGGAAGGCTGAAAAGAGCCTTGAAGACATGTGCCGTGATGCCTGGAACTGGCAGAAGAATAATCCGGATGGATTTTGAGCCGGAGGCCGGTGGCCGACTTTAAAACTGACTTGTCTGACTGATGACTGACTGACGGCTAAACCGGTTGACTGTCGGGTAAGCCGCTGTTTGAACGGCCCTGTGGTATAGTACAGGCACAGCACATTTTTTATTGACAAGAGCCGGCGCATAATAATATACTTATCACGTTGCGGTCTGCCGCTGCATATGATGCGGCTTTCAGCGGCATGGGGCATAAGGCAGATAAATAAGGAACAGCGGCAGCTGCTCCTGGTACATGCTGGTGTGGCTCAATGGCAGAGCAGCTCATTCGTAATGAGCAGGTTGAAGGTTCGATTCCTTTCACCAGCTCCAGTAACCGCAAGTCCTCCAGGGTTTGCGGTTTTTCATTTGGTAGCACAATACCGGCATTCTACCAACAGCTTGTCCAATCACCGACAGGCTACCGACAATTAAGAAATCAAGAAATATAAAAATTGCAGACAGTGTCTGCAGAATTGAAGCCTTTGAGCATTTTGCTGAGGTCAGCTCCCGCAGTAGCAGGTGGAGCCTTAGACCGGTTTATACATAACTTATGTAATTGTTTTCATAACATAACGCGTATACACATACGCTTGATTCAGCGAAATCAATGAGGGAGGTGATGGCTGAAAAGCTAAAAAATACTGCGCCTTTGGATTTAACCGCAAGCAATACTGATTGAAATACTGAAATTAATACTGTAAAATCAAATCACTCAGCCAGGTGTCCGGATGCTCCGGTTTAATGTCCGGATAATTCCGGTACAGCCGTCCGGATAATCCGGTATACGCAATTTGCAAATAGAGGAATATTTTGGTATAATAGATCTAAACTACAGAGCCTTCGGACATCTTTGACCCCTCGATTTCCAAGCTTTTGAATGATGTCCCGAATGTGGGGCATTAATGTTCATACTGGAGTCTATTACAGAAAATAATACAGAGATTACGGAGGATTGAAAATGTCAAAATTGAATGCTGAGGAATATAAATCGTTCGAAGGTATCAAACACATTCGTGAAAATGCAACAGAGTTTTGGTATGCACGGGAGCTTGCAAAAGTCTTAGATTATACAGAATGGCGAAATTTTCTGAAGGTTATAGACCGAGCAATACTTGCCTGCAAAAACAGTGGCTTTGCGGTTTCTGATCATTTTGTTGAGGTCAACAAAATGATAGAAATAGGAAAAGGCGGAAAAAGAAAAACGACAGAATATGAATTGACACGATATGCATGTTATTTAATTGTACAAAACGGCGACCCGCGAAAAGAAATCATCGCGCTGGGTCAAACCTATTTTGCCATACAAACACGTCGCCAGGAAGTACAGGATGCCTTCAATCAGCTTGATGAGAATAACAAGCGCCTGGTGGTTCGCGGCAATATAAAACAATGGAATCAGCTCCTTGTTGAAGCAGCACACAATGCCGGAGTTATTACCGATGAGGAATTTGCGATCTTCCAGAATGCCGGATACACGGGGCTTTATGGCGGCATGACGGTTATCGATATTCATACGAGAAAAGGATTGAAAAAGAACGATAAAATCCTTGATTATATGGGCAGTACAGAGCTTATTGCTAATCTGTTCAGAATTTCGCAGACCGAAGAAAAGCTTAAGAGGGATGAGGTTTCTACAGTGGAAGCCGCAAATAATACCCATTACGAGGTCGGAGAAAAAATCCGTAAAGCAATTATTGAAATGGGCGCTACCCTTCCAGAAGATCTGCCGGTACCAGAGAAAAGCATTCAAATCATTGAACGGGAGGAAATTCGTGAGCTTAGGGATTCAAAAAAGAAGCTGATGCTGGATGAATAAACCCGTCGATTTCGACGGGTTTAAATGGTAGTTGCATTCTATATATACTTTCCAAATGGGGGGTTGCAGTTTTGGAGCAAAAGAAATCGATGGATTTTAATATCTA
>JAQUNY010000261.1 GCA_028717405.1 Eubacteriales bacterium | reverse complement strand
TGACGGGTGAATCGGTCTATCAGTTCGATACCGGCGGAGGCAGTCAGCATATCACCCAGAGCCTGGCAACCGTCCGGCGGTATGCACGGCCGGGACATGTCGCTGCTAACTTCATGGGCGCTGTTGGCGTGACCAGGGATTCTGTTGAAGGCGTCGATATCACCGTCCCTGTCTATAACTTCAGCGAGGTACACTATAAAAACAGGGGGTTTGTCCAGCGTCAAGCATAAATTCCTTCCAACGACAGTTATTTCTTCCCTTTTATCATAACAGTTATCTCATGACAAGTAGTTCCTGAGGGGTGCCCCCATGGGGGCAAGGTTTCGGATATTACGAGTCCGGATATTGTTTGCGTTTCTTGGCTTGCTCAGCCCGATAGCTCGGCACATTCAATTCCAGCACCACGCTGTGATGCACCAACCGGTCAATCGCCGCGGCGGTGGTCATCGGGTCCTTGAAGATGATGTCCCACTTGGAGAACGGCAGATTGCTGGTGATCAGCAGACTGCCCCGTTCATACCGATGAGCCAACAGTGTAAACAACACTTCCATTTCATCCCGGTCCTGTTTGACATACCCAAAGTCATCAATCATCATCATATCGAACCGCGAGAGCTTCTTGAGCATCTTATCCAGTTCCAAATCCCTTTTGGCCCTGAGCAGTTCCTGGACCATCAGGTCGCAGGTCGTGAAGTAAACCGTTCTTCCCTGACGGGCCAGTTCATGGCAGATCGCACACAATAGATGCGTTTTGCCGCTGCCTGGTTTGCCGAAGGCCAGAATATTCTCTGTCCTGTCCACAAAGGACCCTTCCAGCAGGATCTTGATCTGCTGGCGGATTTTTAAGGGCAGCCGTTTCAGGTCAAAGTTAGCCATCGTCTTTTCCATCGGCAGTTTTGATGCTTTCACGAGCCGGGCGATTTTATTGGCCCGGCGAATCTCGCATTCACGCTGAGCCAACTCGAACAGATAGTGGGCATAACTCATCTCTTCGGACAGGGCTTTCTCGGCAAACTCAGCATAATACTCCCGGAACATCGGCAGATGAAGTTCCTTGAGAAGATGAATTAACTGCTTATGCAACTCTTTTTCACTCATACCAGCAATGCCTCCGCCGATTCCAGTAAGCAATCATAGCCGGTGATATCAATATCACCAATAAAGACATCCGTAACCGCCGGCGGTTGTTGTTCCGTTTTGACCATTTGACTGACGGCATCAAAATCAATACTGTCCGCATGATTGATTAAAAACCGCAGGGCTTCATTGACCACCGTCTGGTTCTCTTTGGCCGCCAGTTCAAGGATTTTCAGATACTGCTTGTTGGCCTGCTTGATCCCATGCTGGTGCCGCAGGATATCATAAGCAATCCGGAATTGGCTGGTAGGGAACAGGTCGTCCTTGTAGCAATAGTTTTCGAACGCACCGGGTTTGCGAACCAGTGTATCAATCACATGACGATAATCGATGGAATGGCCGTTTTCGCCTCGTAACCGGGGCAAAAGTTCAATCCGCCGCTGGGCATACCAGACCTCGATATGGTCAGCGTAGATTCGAACGTCCACGGTTTCTCCGATCAGCCGGCTGTGAACTGAATAGCTGTTCTTTAGCACCCGAATGGTACTGAATCGGCTGACACGACATTTATCCCGGGTAAAATCTTCATGCCGGCGAGTGGGTAATTGCCGCAGTGCTTTGAGTTCCTCCGCCAAATGCTCGCTCCGTCCGGCATTCAGTTGATCCAGCAGATTTTCCAAAAACAGCTCATATTCCTGTCGGCTGTTAAAATCCCGGCTGCCTCTAAGGATCAACGCCTGTTCAACGGCACGCTTCAATCGGTGATGACGCTGCTCCACATCGCCGTTCTCATTGGGATGGGCCGGCTGCGTCTTGCAACTCGTAAAACCGTAATGATCCGCCAACCCCTGATAGTTGGCGGTAAACACGTCGGGATTGCCGACCTTATTAACCGCACTGGTCAGGTTGTCGGTTTTATGGTAACGCGGAATGCCCCCTAACGTCCACAGGGCATTTTGAAGCCCTGCACTTAAGCTCTCATAACTTTCTGAAAAGCAGATGGTTACCGTTTCCCAGTTTGACAGGCACAGGACAAAGTGGTACAGCATGTGAGGGAAGGGAACGCCGCAAATCGTAATCCCCAATTTATTGATCCGCGTAAAATCGGATTCACACCGCTCGCCGGGATGATAGACCTGAGGGAAGAAGACCTCCTGCTGAGGCCCATATAATGCCTTCCATTGTTTAACCCGTCTCTGAAAGGTCCGAAGCTGACCATCCTGATACTTGCCGGGATACTGACGCTGCAGAGCCTCAAAAAGCGACTTCGCTTCTACGCCCGAGTTGGTTCTGAGGAAGTCTTCAGCCCAAGGCCAGTCTTCAGCGAAGGCGTCCTCATGAGTGGCCCAGTCGTGAAGAGGATGACATTGACCAGGAAGGACGCCTGATTGGAGGTACTTGCGGGCGGTTTTGGTACTCATGCCGGCGGCATCCGCCGCCTGATAGAGGTATTGATATCGGTTCTTCATCGTAAACAATCTCCTTACCTGTTCGTCTGTAACCATCCGGAATCTCCTAACTTAAGGAAATTCAGATAGTTTATTGTATCTGACTATTATCCGGAAACTTTAATTGTCGCCGGAAGGTAAGAATGATTGTCGCTGATCACCCATCCCCAATCTGCCCCTCCTCTGCCAAAATAAGCGATATGTACTTGTCAATCGCCCGTGGGACCGGTGAAAAACGGCTATTCGACCGAAAGATGCAAAAACATAACCAGTTGTCAATAATAGACTTACAACTTTCTCCGCAGTTTAAAAGTTGTCCCGATCGGGGAGTTTCGTAAGTTACGCTGAAAGCGACACTTACGCTTACATGTCAACGGCATCGCGGTCGTAACTCTTTTATAAAAACCGGTAGTACTACTGCTTTTTTGAAAGGGTAACGCACGTGCAAGCACAAGAAACATCATTATCAGCTCAAAAACAGGCCTCCGAACCTACGAACAAGCGGCGTAATTCCGCTATCCCTAAGCTGCGCCACCACAAGGCCACCGGTCAGGCGTACGTGGTCCTTAACAACAAGTCCATTTTCTTCGGTGCTTACGGTACGCCGGAGGC
>JAQUNY010000260.1 GCA_028717405.1 Eubacteriales bacterium | reverse complement strand
GTAGATTCGTCAGTCTCTGCCGTGCTGGTACATAAAGCTGTTGGGAAAAACCTGACATGTATCTTTGTAGATCATGGCCTTCTGAGGAAATATGAGGCACAACAGGTTGAAGAGGTATTCAGAGGCCGCTACGATATCAACCTGATAAAGGTGGATGCGGCAGACAGGTTTCTTGACAGGCTTGCCGGCGTGGTTGAACCTGAACAGAAGCGTAAGATAATCGGGGAGGAGTTTATAAGGGTTTTTGAAGAGGAAGCGAGAAAAATCGGCAAGGTAGATTATCTGGTACAGGGGACTATTTATCCTGATGTTATAGAGAGCGGGCTCGGAGACGCCGCTGTCATCAAAAGCCATCATAATGTTGGCGGGCTGCCGAAGAATATCGATTTCAAAGAGATAATTGAACCGCTCAGAGACCTTTTTAAAGATGAAGTAAGACTGGTAGGCAGGGAGCTCGGATTGCCTGACAGCATTGTAAAGAGACAGCCTTTCCCCGGGCCGGGACTGGCAATCAGGGTGATTGGCGATATTACGCGCGAGAAGCTTGAAATATTAAGGGATACGGACCATATATTCCGTGAAGAAATAGAAAAGGCCGGTTTAAACAGCGACATCGGGCAGTATTTCACAGTGCTCACCGGAATGAGGAGCGTAGGCGTAATGGGTGACGAGAGGACATATGACTACACTCTCGCACTCAGGGCGGTCACAACGACCGACTTTATGACTGCTGACTGGGCAAGGATACCATATGACGTACTTGAAAAGGTTTCCGGCAGGATCGTTAACGAAGTAGGACACATCAACAGGATAGTCTACGACATAACCAGCAAGCCCCCCGCCACCATCGAGTGGGAATAACAAATAAGACAGGCGGCAAGACAGGGCAAGACAGGGGACGGTTCTGTGTCTTATATAAGACACAGAACCGTCCCCTGTCTTGTTTTCTCCCTGCACACGGCTAAATGACAACTATGTAATTAATATATAGTAAACACCAAACTTGATATTTTTCTAAATTTTTTCTTGCATTTGCATAAATAATGGAATAACATGTAGATACATGCCAATGAATTTTGCCTGTGTTTTTATTTACCATATTCACTATAAATACTTAATGCTAAACATGCTGCGCATGAAATGGTTAACAATTGTTTTCAATATGATAAACAGGAATAAAAACAGTAATTCTGAAGCGGGTATATACATTTGGAAAGTGAGTTTGCTGCACATATCAGCGAAGATAATCGCGTACAGAGCGTAAAAGCTCATTTAAATGAAACTGCTGGTTTAGCCGGAGAGTTTGCCTGCCGTTTTGATAATGGGAACGCTGCTTATCTGTGCGGTCTGCTGCATGATATCGGTAAATACTCGGAAAAATTCCAGAGGCGAATAAAAGGATTAAGTAATCAGAGAGTAGATCACTCTACTCCAGGAGCGCGAGAAGTCAGCAACAGAATTGAAGGAGTTGGCAGGCTGTTGGCCTATTGTATAGCAGGACACCATACCGGTCTTCCGGACGGTGGCAGTGCAGTGGACACAGAGGATGATCCGACGCTTTATGGGAGGTTGAAACGAAAACTGGAATCATATATCCATTTCGAAGAAGAAATAAAGATTGTTCAGCCTGAGATAAAATTATTGCCTATGGAAGGGAAAGGTTTTACACTTTCATTTTATATCCGGATGCTTTTTTCATGTCTGGTTGATGCAGATTTTTTAAATACAGAATACTTTATGAAAAATGAAAAACGAGTTAATAAATATGACCAGACGGATGAGATAATTCATAGACTGGATGAAAAGCTTAAACAATTTGAAAATCCATTTTCAGACATAAATAAAAGACGTACGGAGATATTGTATGACTGTGTTCAAAAATCGGAATGCAATAGAGGGCTATACACACTTACAGTCCCAACCGGAGGAGGCAAGACCTTGTCTTCCTTTGCCTTTGCACTTAAGCATGCAAGATATCACAGTATGGGCAGAATTATTTATGTCATTCCATACAATTCAATTATTGAACAAAATGCCGAAGTATTCAAGACGGCTATTGGAGAGCAAAATGTTCTGGAACACCACTCTGGAATCAGTTATGACACAGATGATGATGAATACAAGGCTTGGCGGCTGGCGGCTGAAAACTGGGACATGCCGGTCATTGTAACAACATCAGTTCAGTTTTTCGAGTCTCTTTTTGCCAACAAAACATCTAAATGCAGAAAACTGCATAATATTGCTAACAGTGTTATCATTTTTGATGAAGCTCAATTGTTACCAATAAAGTATTTAAAGCCTTGTGTGAGAGCGATTTCAGAGCTTGTGTACAACTATAAATGCACAGCACTTCTTTGCAGTGCAACGCAGCCTGCTTTAGAAAGACTGTTTCCAAAGGAATTGAATTGTCAGGAACTTATAGAGGTCTCACGGGAAGCCTTTGAATACTTCAGGAGGACCAATCTGGTGTTTATTGGTCAACTGGAAGATACTGTCCTGGCTGAACGACTCGGGGCAGAGAAACAGGTGATGTGCATTGTCAGCACTCGAAAACAGGCGCAAAACCTTTACAGCCTGTTGAAGGGAGATGGAACATATCATCTTTCGACATTTATGTATCCACAGCATAGAAAAGAGGTGTTGGATGAAATAAGAGAAAAACTTTATAATGGTGAAACTTGCCGGGTTGTTTCGACCAGCCTGATTGAAGCGGGTGTTGATGTGGATTTTCCGGTTGTATTTCGGGCAGAAGCCGGATTAGATTCTTTAATTCAGGCGGCAGGCCGGTGCAATCGCGAGGGTAAACGCCCGCTTAGCCCTGTTTACATATTTAAACCTGAGCAGAAGTATTCAGTGAGTCTGCCTCCAATGTTAAAACGACCTGTCAGTATCATGAACTCAGTTGCCGGCCGATTTGATGATATTGCTTCACCTGAGGCTGTCAAAGCATATTTCGGTGAGCTCTATCATATTGAAGGTGAAGGACTTGACACAAAAAATGTAGTAAATCGTTTCGAAGAAGGGTATGAAACAGACATGAGCTTCCCCTTTGCATCGATTGCAAAAGAATTTAAGCTGATTGATGAAAATACACGCGCAATAATTATTCCGCGTACGGAAAAGGCGCAGGTTTTGAT
>JAQUNY010000259.1 GCA_028717405.1 Eubacteriales bacterium | reverse complement strand
TCATACATGTACCAATGCTGGCTGAAGCTTATTTCATTGCCGGGTCTGTTGTCATAAGGCTTCAATTCCATGTCGGACTGATATCTCCCCACATTACTTATGAGCATGTTTTTATCAATGACAAGGCCTCCCTTCTCTCCGACAATCGACATCGAAAATCCTGAATACGGAAGGTTGACCGCCCATGAAAGCTTAAAGTTTACAGAAAAACCTCCTTCCAGCCTCATTGAACCTACGGCGAACTCTTCGACGGTAAACTCTCTGTAATCATATGGTCTGGGAGTAAATAGCCCTCCATGCGCGCCGCTTTCGACGACAGAAAAAAGAACATCCTCGCCTTTTCCCGCTCTTTTTTTGTAGGTATTGCGACTGACTGAGATGATTTTGGGATTACCCGTCATCCAAAGAAGCGCGTCAAGGTAATGAACTCCAAGGTCGCAAAAAGGCCCGCCGCAATTGTGTTCCTTCATGTGGAACATACCCCAGGAAGGTATACCGTAGCGTCTGATAAAACTGATGTCGCAGAAATACGGAGTCCCGATCCATCCGCCGGCTATCACCTCTTTAGCATATTCCATATTATTGCGCCATCTCATTGACTGGGCAGGATACAGGGTCTTTCCGTTTTTGTCGGCTTCAGCGAACATCTCTTTTGCATCGTCAAGCGAGACAGTAAGGGGCTTTTCGCAGATAACGTCAAATCCGGCCCTGAGGGCTTCGATGCTCCATTTTTTATGATAGGCATTGGGGGTGCAAACCGATACAACATCAGGCTCCAGTTCAGAGAGCATTTTGGCCGGATCTGTATAAATCTTTGGTATGTTATACCTCGCAGCGGTTTCTTTCAGAGCGTCTTCTCTGATGTCGGCAGCTCCGATAACTTCAGCCCTTCCCTGCCGGGCGAGGTTTCCAAGTGCGGGAAGATGCGCCGCATTGGCTATCATCCCTGTTCCGATAACTGCAAATTTGTATTTTTTCTTTGCCATGATTTGAAGCCTCACAATCTTTATTAATATTTTCCACGCCATATATCAACATTCTATATAGACCGCCGAAAGAGTGCCCTGCGTGAATACTGCTCTGCGCAATACCGTACTGTCTGAATACTGTCCTGCGCTAATGCTGTCCTGTGCTAATACTGTCTTGTGCTAATACTGTCCTGCACAATTTATACTACCCAGAAGCTGTTGCCGGTCAGTTCAAGTTTTCCGCTTGCAGCCGACCTGATACCTGCGTCAAGGGCTGCCATTGCGTCAATATTAAGCGGTATGTCCAGCAAAGGATGCACCGGTTCCCCCTTATCAATATGGTTAAAGTATTCGGCTGCTATATTATCTCTGCCCGGAGTAAGCGGTGATGATTCGTATACACCATCCGGATCATTCCCGTGAAGCTTATTATAAACGAGCACCTTGCTGCTGTACCTGTCGGATACTATAGTCCCCCTGTCTCCAAAAACAATGGGGCCGTTATGCACACCTCCCCCGCTTACCGTAGCCCATGAGCCTTCAATAAGAGCCACCGCTTCAGGGTATCTGATCATCATTGCCGAATAATCCTCAACGGGCGCGAAATTGCTCATCGCATTCATTTTCATCGCGAAAACGGCCTCGGGACGCCTGCCGACAAACCATCTCGAAAGACTGCACCCATAACAGCAATAATCCAGCATCGCTCCTCCACCCGGTTCTTTTTGATACCACCATTCCCCTTTTTTCTCTGACTCTGGCATTTCCCTGTTTCCATAACAGTATGGGCCGAGGGAACTCCTGTTCCTGTAATGAAATTTAAAAACATTCCCGGCTGCACCTTTTTCAGTAAGCTCCTGAGCCAGGCGGAATGCAGGCCACCACGCGACAGGCCAGTTAATAATGAGATCCGCCTTTCCCGCCTTTGCAGCACGTGCCATCCTTAAAGCATCATCGAGAGAAGATGCCATGGGTTTTTCAATAATTACACTTATGCCCTTCTCAAGGATTTTTTCGCAAAGTTCGCCGTGGATATAGTTCTCTGCGCACACAATAATCAGATCAGGATTTTCATTGATAACATCATTATAGTCATCGGTTATCGCAGAGAACCCGCAAATTTTAAGAGCAGCATCCATATTTGATTTTCTGGTCCCGGGATGCGTAGTTATATTTTCGGTAAGCGGCGGTACATCAGCTGCAGCTGTCCATTCGACACGATCGGTATACGCGGCAAATGATTTCATGATTGTTGTAACGTGCATCTGGGCAAAGCCTGTGATTCCTATTCTGATTTTTTTATCCGGTGTCATTTCGAACCTCCTGAAGGATGTTTCAGTCTGATTTTGTTTCAGTGTATAATGCCTATCAGTCTATAATGCAACATCAATCTATAACACATATTAGCTGATAATGCATATCGGTCTATAATATATACTATAAAACGTGTTGTTATGTTACAATATGAAAAACGGCAGATTATAAAATAGAAATTTTATATTGAATTTTATATCACAATATTATATAATTTTTGTCCATTGTTTTTAATTATATTTTATTGTTTTACAATAAGAATTCTTCAGTTAACGAGGTAGTTATGTCGCCCAAAGAAATATTGCCAGTCTTCACCGAAGCCTCATATCATTTATCGCCATGGTCCGGCCAGACTATTTCCGGGATCGAAAATGAAGCCGTAAAACATTCGTATCAGTTGCAAATATACGCTGATACAGAAGGCGCACCTTGCAGGGATAACCTCCCCGAAGTAGTAATAGCTACCTCCGGCAAGTCGGACTGGAACATCAATATGGTCGCCGCCCTCGAAAACGCAGGGAAAAGGATAGTCCTGGCGGGACTTGAAGCTGAGAACTTCGGGGAACATATCAGCGGTGCGGCATTTAACAGAAAAGACTCGGTGGAGATCATTGTCAGGTATTTCTATTCATGCGGTCGTAAAAAAATTGCTTTCTTCGGCATCGATAAAAATTCAACAAACGACATGCTGAGACTTGACGCCTTTGAACAGATGCTCACCACCATGGGAAAAGCCGATCCTTCCCGGGATATTTTCTTCGTCGAGAACATAATAGAGGAATGTTATAACAGATTTTCAGCACACATAAATTCATATGATGCGGTGATCTGCCCTAACGACGTAGTAGCCTGCTATT